>JAVHPO010000259.1:0-2501 GCA_036170635.1 Prolixibacteraceae bacterium
CTGAGGTAAAAGGTGAATTTCCGGAATATTCCTATCCGACTGATTTTGATCTTGAACTCAAAGTTGGAGCGCAGGTGATGTTTGTAAAGAACGATCCATCGCCTGAGAAACAATTTTTCAACGGAAAGATTGGCAAAATCACTGATATCGACGATGAGCAGATTGAAGTACTTTGTCCGGGAGAGAAGGGTGCGATCACGGTTGGAAGACTGGAATGGCAAAATACAAAATACACGCTCAATGAGGTTTCACAGGAGATAGAAGAGGAGGTGATCGGCACTTTCAACCAATTTCCGCTGAAGCTGGCCTGGGCCATCACCATTCACAAGAGCCAGGGACTCACCTTCGACAAGGCGATCATCGATGCCCGCGCCTCCTTTGCCCACGGACAGGTGTATGTGGCGCTGAGCCGTTGCCGGACTTTTGAAGGGTTGGTGCTCAGCACACCGATTGCCGTTCACAGCATCAAAAGCGACTCCACGATAGTGCAATTCAGTGAAGAGGTGGAGCAGAACCAGCCCGGGCACGTCGAACTGGAGCAATCCCGCAAGGAGTATATTCAGCAATTGCTGAACGAGTTGTACGATTTCAGACCGGCTTTGCGACAAATACAATATCTTTTGCGGTTGTGGGACGAACATGGCAACCAGTTGCTGGGCTCCCTGAATTTTGTCCTGCGCGGGATGGTTGCCCCGATACAAACCGACATGGTAGAAGTCGCCGGGCGCTTCGAAAACCAGGTGCGTCAGCTGTTGGCGGCAGGAGATCACCCGGAGGGGAATGACCTGTTTCAGGAGCGCATCCGAAAGGCGTCCGAATTTTTCTATTCAAAACTCGAACTTTTGCTGGAGCAACCCCTGTCGGATGCCACCCTGGAAACGGACAACAAGGCGGTACGTAAAAGTTTCAATGATGCGATCGATAAGTTGAACAAGGAGATACGGATCAAAAAAATCTGTCTCAATCTTTGCAAGACCGGTTTCGACACGAAATCTTACCTGGAAACCCGTTCCAAGGCGGCCATCGAGGTTGAAGAGAGCTTCAGGGGCCGAAAGAAAACCGAGGGCAAAGTCGATTTCTCGGTAAATTCAGATTTTTATTCCCAGCTCAAGAAATGGCGTTCGGAAAAGGCTGAATTGATGCAAGTGGAGGTGGCCCGCATCCTGGCCCAGAAAACCCTGCTGGAGATCGTGCAGACCCTGCCGGTGACCGGGAAAGAGCTGAAAGAGGTGAAGGGGATGGGTGGCGTACGGATGAAACAGTTTGGCAGGGAAATTCTTGAGATGATTCTTGCATATCGCGGTAACCATGGGATGGAGGTTCCACCGGAAGCAGCCAGGGAAGTCGAAAAAGCGGGATTGGATTCCAGGCAGCTCAGTTATGAATTTTTCAAGAATGGGCTTTCCATTCCGGAGATTGCCCGTGGCAGGCAGATGGCCGTTTCTACCATTGAGTCGCATCTGTTGAACTATGTTGCAAGTGGCGAAATCGCCATCGACCGCCTGGTTGACAAGCGAAAGGTGAAAGCCATAGAGGAGTGCATCGAACTCAACAATTTCAGGCAACTCACTGATTTAAAGGCCAAGCTGGGCGAGGCGTATAGCTATTCGGAGATACGGTTTGTGTTGAAACACCTGGAAATAGCGAGATAATTAATTCACCACAATAGGCACATAGGACACATAGAATTCACTATTGTGACCTATGTGCCTATTGTGGTTTTTTTTGAACGAAATACCATGCTTTATCCCCATGTTGCATTTCTGCAAAAATTTGTATTTTGCAGTCTATTCTTTCAAACTATTCAACAAGATTGGCTGATTTGGTTTTCCCTGGACTAATTCAGTGCATCATAAAACTAAACGATGAAGAAATACATCCTTGCATTCGATCAGGGAACAACCAGTTCGCGTGCGATTGTTTTTGACCACGATGGGTTACCGGTTGCAACTGCACAAAAAGAATTTACGCAATTCTATCCAAAGCCGGGTTGGGTTGAGCACGATCCCGATGAGATCTGGTCGACCCAGGCTGCTGTTGGCATGGAAGCAATCTTTAGGGCCGGGGTTGGTGTCCACCAGATTGTTGGCATTGGGATCACCAATCAAAGGGAGACTACTATTGTCTGGGATAAGAAAACAGGCCGGCCAATTTACAACGCCATTGTTTGGCAAGACCGGCGGACAGCCGATTTCTGTGACCAGATGAAAAAGGAGGGACATGGCCAAATGATCCTGAACAAAACCGGACTAATTCCCGACGCCTATTTCTCAGCCACCAAAATAAAGTGGATACTGGACTATGTGGAAGGGGCGCGTAAACTAGCGGTTAAAGGAAGACTGGCTTTTGGCACCATCGACAGTTGGCTGATCTGGAACCTGACCCGGGGAAAACTCCATGTCACAGATGTTTCCAATGCTTCCCGGACGATGCTGTTCAAAATTCACAACCTTCAATGACATACCCAACACCTAGATTATAATGATATCCCAGACTCCATG
>JAVHPO010000260.1:0-2480 GCA_036170635.1 Prolixibacteraceae bacterium
TACCGGGATTGGAATATCAGAAGGTAAGATTGAAAGGATATTTGAAAATTTCCAGCAGGCTTCCAGCGGTACTTCCAGATTGTATGGCGGAACAGGACTTGGACTGGCCATCGTTAAACAACTGGTTGAAGCGCAGGATGGAACAATCAGTGTCATGAGTACTGTCGATAAGGGTTCAACATTTGGTTTTGTTTTGGACTTTCTAAAAACCAAAGCAGATGCAGAATCTGAAACTGAAAACCTCGAATTGGATAACGAAATAAAGAATGTTAAGGTATTGGTGGTGGAGGATATCGCCCTCAATCAGTTGCTTATGAGAACCCTGTTGGATGAATTTGGATTTGAATGCGATATTGCCTCCAACGGGAAAATTGCCATCGATAAATTGCAGTCAAACAAATTTGATATCATTTTGATGGACTTGCAGATGCCCGAAATGAACGGTTTTGAAGCCACCGAATACATCAGGAACACAATGCATTCAACCATCCCCATCATCGCCCTGACCGCTGATGTGACCACCGTCGATCTGGCAAAATGCAAGTCGGTTGGTATGAACGATTACATCGCTAAACCGGTGGATGAAAAAGTGTTGTACCACAAAATTGTGAGCTCAGTGAAAAAAACCTTAAACACTGACGTTGAAGTTGAGATTGAACCAGTCAAAACGGTCAAATACACTGATCTTAATTACTTGATTACCCGTACTAAGTCCAATCCGATCCTTATGATGGAGATGATTTCGCTTTATCTGGAACAGACCCCTCCGTTGATCACCATCATGAAACAGAGTTGGAAGGATAAAGATTGGAAATCATTGTACTCATCAGTGCATAAAATCATTCCATCCTTTGCTATAATGGGAATAAGCCCCGATTACGAGGAGATGGCCAAAAAAGTACAGGATTATGCGAAGAACCAACAACAATCGATGGGTATATTCGATTTGGTTCTGAAAATTGAAAATGTATGTAATTATGCATGTGAAGAATTGGAAATAGAATATTCATCAATTAAAAACGCCCAAAATGACAGATAAAAAGAAGATAAAACTGTTTCTGGTAGATGATGATGCTATGTATTTAAAACTATTGGAGATAGAATTTCTTCAGCATGCCGATTTCGAAATAGAAACATATGCGACAGGAGAACTTTGCGTTGCAAATTTGTCCAACCATTCGGATGTAATCATCCTTGATTATTACCTCGACGGAGTGGAAAAAAGCGCCATGAACGGTATAGAAACGCTGGATAGAATAAAGAAATTTAACCCTGACATACCAGTCATCATGTTATCCTCCCAGGATAAAATTGAAGTTGCTGTCGATTGTATGCTACACAAGGCTTCGGACTATGTCGTAAAAAGTGAAACAGCCTTTGTGCGTCTCCAAAAAACTATTGGAACAATATTCCGCGTAAAGAAAATGGAAAAAGAGTTGAGCTGGTACATGGACAGGATGTAATCTGATCATTGCAATCCATTGTGAGCAAGGGCGTGGTTCGTTATTTTACGGACCACGCCCTCGCTTTTATAATCCGGAAACCGCGATACAAAGCAGGTGTGAATGATGTAACTTTTATCAGGAATTCTGTAACGGTTTTTTTGTTAAGGTGGTTGATATTTGTGATGAAAATTTATTCAAATAAAATTTAATTCAATG
Source organism: Prolixibacteraceae bacterium (assembly GCA_036170635.1). Classification (GTDB taxonomy): domain Bacteria; phylum Bacteroidota; class Bacteroidia; order Bacteroidales; family Prolixibacteraceae; genus CAINVV01. The sequence continues at coordinate 1,662 of JAVHPO010000260.1, forward strand.
AAAAAACTAATGATTTGCATGGTGATGACATTTATGGTGTTGTCATTGATTACTGCACAACTGAATGCAGCAAATGAAATGAAAGCTAAATCAGAATTATTTACTGTAGCCAATACAGCATCCCCCACTTTAGCTGTAAGCAATGATTTGGCTGTCTACAATGCCCAAATGGCCAGATTGGAAGAGATCAAAGCGATGGATATGTCGACACTAAGTCGTTCTGAAAAGAAAGATTTGCGCACTGAAGTAAAAGCAATTAAAAACGACCAGGACGAACGAAGCAGAAGATATCGTGATAGAGGGGACCGGGATAATTATAACAATGGTCGCCATGGTGGAACTGTGTTTATTTACGGTGGAGGAGGATTATTACTAATCATTCTGTTGATCCTTCTTTTTGCTTGAGAATTGAAGTAGCTCACATTCAGTATCAAGCTGTTAGCAATTAGCTTTTAGCTTAAGTAAAAAATGGATAAGTTACACAGAAATAAATATTAACTGTCATGGGAAATTTACTTTATGTTGTTGCTGTTATTTTGATCATTGCATGGGTCATCGGATTTGTGGGTTATGGCACGGGAGGAATTGTACATATTCTTCTTGTAATTGCCCTGATTGCAGTGATTCTGAGGGTTATTCAGGGAAGAAGAATCTTATAATTTCTCTCTGGTTCATTTGATTTTCCGGTTGACGGAGCAGTCAGCCGGAAAATCAATTATTATCAAGAAGAGACTGTTTAAATTTTCTCCGTAGGAGATAAATGTCAATAGAAAGGGCAAATCATTAAACCATATTTCCCGTAGGTAATTAATTTTTTAT
>JAVHPO010000261.1:0-12519 GCA_036170635.1 Prolixibacteraceae bacterium
CAAAAATATTGAGGTACTGCTTGGGTTTACTTACCCTGCTACGGGGCCAGAAACGCGTTCCTGACCCTCCCGCCATGATTAAACAATAGTTTCGGCTCATCGTCAAATTAATATTTCACCTTGATTTTCAAGGCTCCAGGAATCTCCTTCTCAGAAGCCACAATGACATAACCACCTCCACTTCCTGAAGTAATCGCCCCCGGATAATTGGAAAACCATTTGGTATTCATCTCTTCCCAAACCCAATCGGGAACTGTGTAGGGCAACATTTTTTTCCAGGACAGGAAGGTTCCTTTCATCCCTTCTCCCAATTTTTTAACATCCTTTTCCACAATGCCTTCCCAGCACAAGTGGCATGAATCGGCCAATTCACCAACGTTTCCGATCGACAGGTGCTTTTCAAGTAACGGATCGTATCCTTCCGGCCTTGGGGCAAGCGGAATGAGGTGCAAAACTTTGGACAACCATTCGCAAGTGCCGGGATCGACCATTGATTCTATGTGGCAGGGCCAGAATTTCCCGTCGTAATCCAATCGGTTTGCGCCGGGCAAAAGAATCCCCAATTGATCCTGGGATCCTGAAATATACTCTGATCCGGGAGGGTTTTCGGCTCCGAAAAGCAATTTGGCATTGCGTACCTGATCACCTTCCGGGATCTTATCCCCCCACAATTCGCGTGCTATTTTGCGCGAACTGGTGGCCATTCCAGAACGATCATTGAAATCGATATCCGGCCAGATCTGAACGACCACACAGGGTCCGCTGTGAACCTTCGAAACCCAGGGTTGATCCATCCATCCCCCTGCCAGGCATAGCCGGTAAGGAAATTTCAACTCCTTTTTGGATTGCGAACTGGATCTGGCAGGCAGTCCCTCCTCAGGAATACGCTCCAGAACGATCAATTCGACATTGTTCTCTTCACAAAGACGCTTTTTACCTTCAGTGTACCCATCCGAATTCACCACAAAATAGTCAGGCTTTATACGTTTCATGTCCTCTTCGAAATCGAGCATACCCTCGCCGGAGGCGACAAAGGCTTCTGAAACATATTTTACTGCACCAACCATATAGGCTCTTTCTTCCTGCGAGAAATAGGGCTTTTTCCCCTTTAACCGCAAAAGATTTTCGTCCTGTCCAAGGCTCACATAGAGCTTCCCGTACTGCGCCGCAGTCTTAAAAAAGGCAATGTGTCCCGCATGAAGCAGATCGTAGCAGCCGCTGACCAATACTTTTTTATCTGTCATAGGTTCAATTTGCCACTATTTTTTTCCACCGCTTATCATTTGGGTTTTGATCCAGTCGTAAGTTTCCTTCATGCCGGCCGCCAATGGCAGAGTTGGTTCCCAACCCAATAGTTCAAGGATGAGGGTATTGTCACTGTTGCGTCCGCGTACACCTTTTGGAGCATCCAAATCATAGGTTCTTTTCAGTTTGATATGGCCGATTTTCTCAACGATATCCACCAACTGATTGATTGAAACCATTTCACTGCTTCCCAGGTTGAGCGGTTCAATGATGTCGCTGTACATGATTTTGAGAATCCCCTCTACACACTCGGTAATGTACATGAAGCTACGGGTTTGTTCTCCGTCACCCCAGATATTGATCTCATCTTTCCCATACAATTCTGCTTCAAGCACTTTGCGGCACATGGCAGCCGGCGCCTTTTCGCGGCCGCCGTCCCAGGTTCCGTGAGGTCCGTAAACATTGTGAAACCGTGCAACCCGGGTATTAATTCCATAATCTTCCCTGAAATGACGGCACATCCTTTCAGAAAACAACTTTTCCCATCCATAACCATCCTCCGACTGGGCAGGATAAGCATCCGACTCTTTCAAACCCGGATTGTTGACATCCTGTTGCTTATCACCATTGTAAACACATGCCGAGGAGGCATAAAAGAACCTGTCAATTCCCAAATCCTTTGCAGCCATCAGCATGTGTGTATTGATCAGTACGCTCAGCATGCATTCTGCCTTGTGCGTTTCAATGAAACCCATGCCTCCCATATCCGCAGCGAGATTGAAGACTTCATTGTATCCGTTCAATGCCGTGTAGCAGTTTTCTTTGCTGTTCAAATCAAGAACCAGATTTTCGACATCCGTATGAACCTGGTACCATTGGTTCAGCGGTTTTTTATCCACCGCGCGTACATCATTACCCATCTCTTTCAACCTTTTGGTCAGGTGACCGCCAATGAAACCACCGGCTCCGGCTACTACAATCTTTTTCATCCCATTCAATTTAAATATTCCAAAATAAATTTATCACATTTGAGTTAAAATGCTCATAATGAATGAATAACATTCGTATTCGCATTTTCTCTCCTGCAAATATTGACCAAAAATTTAATACCTGCAAGGCCTAAAAATCAACAATTTAGCGCAAAGGTTTGCGGAAAGGTTTGCGCGCTGAAAAAAATGTTACACAACATCTTTTTGTAAATCCGCAAGTTTAAAGCACAGACTTCTCAAGTTCTGCGATTATCGGTTTCTATTTGTCCAGTTTGTATATCCGCTCCATCAATTGCCACTTTTCGTCGGCAGTCGCTTCGGCCGATGATTGCTGAAACCTGGAGACATAGGCTTCCCATTCACTTTGCCTTGGCTTCCTGGACAACGCAGCCATGGCCTTGTCGTGGTCGAAATCCGGAACTGTATCCATGATCATAAACAACCTGGTTCCCTGGATATAGATCTCCATATCCACGATCCCTACCTCCCGCATACCTGCTGTAATTTCAGGCCAGGCGGCACCGGGCGCATGAACCTTTTTGTAATCTTCAATTAATTGAGCATCCTCTTTGAGCGAAAGGGTCTTGCAGTATCTTTTGTAATCCATATCAATACTTTACCTCGTGCCCTTTTAGTGCATAGTAAAGGATAAATGCGAACAGCGGGATCGGTGTAAAAAATCCTGCTGACATAGTGTAATGATCAGATATAAAGCCCATTAACGGCGGGAATAGAGCCCCTCCTACAATCGCCATAACAATAAAGGAGGAAGCTTTCTTTGTTTGGGGACCCAAATCCCTGATTCCCAAAGCGAATATGGTAGGAAACATGATGGACATGAAGAAGAAAATGGCGTAGAGTGAAACAAGGGAGATCCAGCCAAAATTCAAACTTACGATCGGAAGCAGCAAAATGCAAAGTCCGGAATAGAGCGCTAAAATCCTGCTCGGTTTCAGAAAACCCATCATATAGCTTCCCGACATCCGTCCGATCATAAACAATGCAAAGCCAATCGACAGAAAGTAGGGCCCGTTTTTCACATCAAAACGGGGATACTGGCTCTCATCGGTTACGAAGTTAATCAGGTAGCTGAAGATTCCGGTTTGAGCAGCCACGTAACAGAATTGGGCAATAACTCCCTTCACAAAATGGCCTTGTTGTAGCAGCGGTTTGTCGGGAAATTCATTCTCTTCGTCTCCTGCCAGAGGTACATGATGACCAGCCTCCTCCTCCGATATTTCAGGAAGCGGTAGCCTCATAAATATGAACGCAACGGCAAGTACCACCAATCCGATGATGGCCATTGGCAGGATCAATGAGGCAAGTTTCTCCCCCGCAACTGTACTTTGATTCCCATAGATATAAAGGCCAATCAGCGGTCCGATGACCCATGCCAATCCGTTGAATGACTGTGAGAAATTGATACGCCTGGCGGCTGAATCCCTGGGACCCAATTTGGTGGTATAAGGATTGGCAGCAGTCTCCAAAGTGGCCAGTCCGCATCCCAGAATAAATAGACAGGTCAGAAAAATCCAAAAGGATTCGAATGAGGTTGTTCCGGCAATCAGCAAAGCTCCCGTACTAAAAAGAGACAATCCAAGGATGATCCCCTTTTTATAGCCAAACCTGCGCATGAACATTCCTGCCGGCAAAGCCATACCGAAATATGCGCCATACAGTGCAAATTGTATCATACTCGACTCCGATTTCTTCAAATGCAGAATCTGCTGAAAATGCTTGTCCAGCGTATCAACCATCCCGTGCGCCAATCCCCACAGGAAGAAGAGGAAAGTGATCAGAATAAAGGGGACGAGAAACTCTTTGGTCGTTAGTTTGTGATTGATCGACATAGGTTGAATTTTAAATTGTGATGATCTTTAACCATGTATGACATTTTCTTCTCAAAAGTTATTCAAAAGTCACGAAACTAATCCGCTTTGCCAAATAAATCTCCCATTGCAAAGCTTTGCGGAGAAGAAAAAATGTTGTGGAACATGTTTTCTTGGCTCTTTTTTCAGTTTTTGGCGGAGATACGTCAATAGTTTTGTAATTTCAACCGATCCATTATAAACCAGTATGGCCAAAAGGCATTTGTCGTTAAAAGATCTTGCATCAGAACTGAACATCTCCATATCTACGGTTTCCAGGGCGCTGAAAAATCATCCGGATATCAGTCCTGAACTTACCAGGAAGGTTCAGGAGCTTGCTGCGATCCGGAACTACACACCCAACCCGCTCGCTATGGGTTTGCTGAAGCAGGAGACCCGGATGATCGGAGTGATCGTTCCCGACCTGGTTACCCATTTCTACTCCTCTATCATCTCCGGAATTGAAGAGTACGCAAAGAGTCGCGGCTATTTTATCCTCCTGGCTTCTTCCTATGAAAGCATGGATAAAGAGATTGAATCAGTATCCAATCTGCTGAAGGCAAGGGTCGATGGGATGATTGTCTGTTTGAGTAAAGAGACAGATCGTTTCGACCATTTTGTACATCTGATTAACGACGAAATACCATTGGTCTTTTTCGACCGGGTCTGTCTGTCGGAATCGGCTCCCTGCGTAGTGATCGACAACAAGGATGCTGTTGAGCAGATTATCCGCCATTTGAACACGGAAAAATACAGGCGCATAGCATTTATCTCTGGTCCCGCCCACCTCAACATTTCCCGCGACAGAGTAGATGGATATCTATCCGGACTAAGGGAATCAGGATTGAAATTTGATCCCGATCTGTTACGGTCGTGCAACATGCTCTCCGAAGAAGCTCTCCGGATAACAGATGAACTGCTCAACCTGCCTGAACCTCCTGATGCCATTTTTGCAATAAACGATATGGTCATATTTACCGTTATGAAAGAACTTAAAAGGCGGGGACTCAAAATTCCGCAAGAGGTTGGAGTGGTTGCTTTTGCTGATGAGTATCATGCCACCTTCATTACGCCGCAACTTACCTCCATTATGCATCCCACCAGGGAGATTGGAATCAAGGCAGCAGAATTATTCTTTAGAAAAATGGAGGATCCGGCGTATGCGGAAACTGTCGTTCTTCAAACAAAATTGGTGGTCAGGGAATCTTCGGCAAGAAAACAAAACGCGAGCAGAACCTATTGAATAAATTAGATCTTTGAAGGTCTGCCTCTTTGGGGGCTTTGATATTTCAACAATATTATGTATATTTATGTATAAAACAAGACGCAACAGATCTTCTTCAGAACGTCAAATCCATATTACAGGTTGAAAGTTTACCTCTTCGGAATCGCTACTATCGCTAAACACCGGTACGTTAGACGTCATGCTAAATACCGGGTTATACAAAAAGTAGTATTTTTGAATATTTAGAGTAAAAATGAAATGGAACAATTAACAACTGAAAAATACACGGATTTGATTAAGAATGCTGTCCAAAAATTTTGGAAAACCAGGGGCATTCAGTCAACAAGTGGAACAAAAATAAACCAAGGAAACAGAGGAGCTGTAACTGGTGGAAAGCAATTGGACGGATTCATCGACCTTTTTGTAGAAATATCAAAAGATTTAGGCATTCCTTCAGAATGTATATTTAAAAAAGGCAACAATCTTCCAGGTTATTTCAGGCCAACGAAAGACTGGGATTTTCTAATTATTTCGCCTTCAAAACAACTTATTGCTGTTATTGAATTTAAATCTCAAGTTGGTTCATTTGGAAATAATTTTAACAACAGAACAGAAGAGGCATTGGGTAGTGCTGTTGATTTATGGACTGCTTTCGCGAACGAGGGTTTCCTCAAAAACAAGCGCCTTGGGTTGGTTATATGATTCTAGTTGAAAGAAAAGCAAAATCAACGACTACTATTAGATTAAAAGAACCCTATTTTAAGGATAGGCCAGAATTCCAGAACACCAGTTACTTAGACAGGTATGTTATTTTTTGCCAGAAGCTCATGCAAGAGAGACATTATTCAGCTACTTCATTAATTTGGACCAATGACTTAACGGAATATGGAACACTTGATGATGATATCTCCATTGATTCGTTTATTTTATCATATATGGGTTTTATTCAAGGGAAACTAAAGGAACTGACAAAATGATTTATGGAACAAGGTCAAATGGAAATCTGCACGGTCATGTAATAACTAAGCCAATCGTGGTGGATAAAATGCTTGACTTAGTTGGTTACGTTGCTGAAAAAGATTTGAGCACTATTAGAATAATTGAACCAGCTGCTGGAGATGGGGCATTTGCTATCTCTATTGTTGAACGACTATATGAATCATCATCAATACATGGATTTAATTTCGAAAACGCCATATTAAATCTTACATTTTATGAGATAGATCCAGTTAATGCAGGCTTATTAAAATGCCGAATTGAAAAGATTGTAAATCCTCTAGGCATCAGCATACCTGATTCTTTGTTGAAAATTGAAGATTTTTTGCTTTCGGAAGCTAATTCCTGCGACATTGTAATTGGCAATCCACCATACGTAAGGCATGAAAATATTCCCCAAAAATTAAAAGAGACTTATCGCAAAAAATTTAGAACCTTCACGCACAGAAGTGACTTGTTCATAGCTTTTTATGAAAAAGGATTGACAGTATTAAAGGACAATGGAATTTTGTCATTCATATGTGCTAATCGATGGTTGAAAAACCAATATGGTAAAAAACTAAGACAACTGGTTAGTTCATCATTTTTATTGGAAACTGTCATCGATTTGGAGAAATCGTCTCCATTCGAAGAAGAAGTAAATGCTTATCCGGCGATTACTAATATCCGGAAGAAAAAAGGTGATGGCCATGCTAAATATTACGTTATCGATAATGTAATTGAATTACAAAGTTTTTCTACAATCAATGAACCCAACAGAATATTGAATTTACGGATTTCTGATGACTGGTTTTCAACTACAGAGTCATTTACCTTATTCAGTAAATATCTAGATACCATACCTAATCAAGGATTCAAAATTGGAATTGGCGTCGCAACCGGAACTGATAGTATTTTTATAAGCCCCAATTTAATGGATAAGGTAGAACCAGAACTAGTTTTGCCGATATTGTTATCAAAAGACCTGAAAGGAAATAAGTTAAGATGGTCAGGTAACTTTATCATCAATCCATTTACAAAATCGGGGAATCTCATAAGTTTAGATGGATTTCCAAAAGCAAAGTCATATTTTGAGGCAAATAAAAATCTCCTTCTTAATCGACATATTGCCAGAAAAAATATAAATAATTGGTTTAGGACAATTGATAAGATTGATTTTAAGCTAGTTAATAAAAACAAGATATTATTACCAGATATTTCTGGCAATTCGCAAATATTTATTGATGAGGGGCATTATTATCCTCATCATAATATCTATTACATAACTGGGAGAAGTTATGAAAAACTGGTTTTATTAGCTGCTGTTTTAATGTCCGACTTTGTTCGAGACCAACTTTTAGAATCTGGCAATAAAATGAATGGTGGGTATCCGAGATGGCAAAGCCAAAATCTAAAAAAATTAAGTATTCCAATTATCGATGCAATACCCCACGAATCCAAAGAAAAATTAATTGAGGCATATCATCAAAACAATATCGAAGCGATTAATTGTTTAGTAAAACCATCTCAAATAGCTGAATACGAATTTGAATTAGGTCAAACTAAACTATTTGAACCAAAAGCTACCTACAAAAAAGTCAAGGAAAAAAAAAGAACGCACACTGTAGCTGCACCCAAATAAGGGTTTAGTGTTTAGCCCGAATATAAGCTACATAAGTTCACACATCATTTCAACATTACAAATTGGGAAACTAAAAAAGTTTAAAAAAAATTGCGTTTCTAAATAAATTCACTATTTCGCACCGTAAAAACATGTAGATATGCTTAAACGCATTAAGAAAATAAAATCAGAAAGTAACGCCTGTTTCTGCGAAGAATGCCCGGATTTTTTCAGCGCTTTGGCCGATAAAACCAGGCAGGAAATCATTATGGTTTTTGCGACCCAAAAGGAAGTGTGCGTGAATGATATTGCAAACAGGTTTACTTTGTCCCGTCCAACCATTTCACACCATTTAAATTTATTGAAGCGTGCCAAAATACTTAACTCACGCAAAGAAGGGAAAGAGATTTATTTCTCTGTAAATAAACCCTACATCAAGGAATTGTTTGCTGTAGTATTAAAGGATATTGATACGTGTTGTTGATTTTTTTTGATTCGTTATGTTGATATGTTTAAACATATATTTTTTGATTGAAAGATGAATTTTCAGAAGAGAGACTTTTCAGCCATTCTCAAGGTTAGCCAGCCTGACTCAAATTTAAAACAGCTTGTACGACTGGCATTCCCGGTTATTGTAACCTCGTTCATGTCTATGGCCTACAATTTTATCAACATAATTTTTGTAGGAAAACTTGGCGCCGGCGCGGTTGCGGCAGTTGGATCTGCAGGGTTTTACATGAATTTGGGCTGGGGCCTTTCCTCTCTTTTCACAGTTGGGGCAGGAATAAAAGTATCACATGCCATTGGAGAGGGAAATTTCCATCTTGCGAAGAGTTATATCCGGAGTGGCATGCTGGTTGTAATCGTTACTGCGCTGGTTTGCTCTGTTTTGCTTGCTTGGGGATAGCCGATCGCCATTCAGAATCAATGCGGCCGCGCTAATGGTAAATATATTATTAGACGCGATTCTCATTTTCGGGGTAGGTCTAGGCATTAATGGGGCTGCTATCGCTACCATTCTGTCACAAGATTTGGCGACATTCCTGTTTTACAGAAAACTAAACCGAACGGAGAATATAAATCCTGGCCTCGTACCATTCCAAAGCACACTTCTCAAAAAAATAGTTGGAATAGGAATCAGTCCGGCTATCCAACGGGTTTCATTCACCGTCATCGCTATTATGATGGCGCGTATTATAAGTCATTGGGGTGCTAACGCGATTGCCGTACAAAAGGTCGGAGTACAAATTGAAGCGATCTCCTATATGACCGTAGCCGGATTTATGTATGCCTTGTCATCCATTTCAGGACAAGCTTACGGAGCAAAGGACTATGATAAACAATGGAAAGTATTTGGCGCGGGAATAACACTGTCAATTATCATAGGAGTGATTATGACAGCTATACTGGTTACGTTTCCATCAACGTTGTTTTCAATCTTTCTGAAGGATCCGGAAAGCATTGCCATGGGAAGGGAATACCTGATCATAATTGGTATATCCCAGCTGTTTATGTGCCTGGAGATGATGGCTACCGGCGCCTTTTTTGGATGGGGACGAACCAATATTCCGGCAATTACCGGGATTGGACTTACAATCCTGCGAATACCAATGGCATATGCATTGATCCATCTCTGGAAAAATGAGCTCACCTCAGTGTGGTGGAGCATCAGCATAAGCAGTATCGCAAAAGGCATATTGCTTGTAGTACTTTATGTTATTCTTTTTAAGCTATTTATAAAAAAACAAAAACATGAGACAGGACATATTTAAATCTGCTGTGAGTCAAATAAAAGGAGATATTTGGTTTGATGCGCTCTTTGGCATCGAAAAGGAGAACATTCGCGTGGACGAATCCGGAAACTTGTCGCAAACCCCACATCCAAAAATATTCGGGAATAAACGTCAGAACCCTTACATCACTACTGATTTTTCTGAGAGTCAGGTGGAAATCATCACTCCGCCACTGCCAGATATAAAGCAAACATTGGGTTTTCTGGAAACCCTTCATGATGTTGTAAGCCTGGAACTGACCAATGAATACCTTTGGCCTCAAAGCATTCCACCTGTTTTACCTAATGATAACCAAATTCCAATTGCCCAATTCGATGAAGCAGGGAAAGATGCACAGCAATACCGCGAACATCTGGCTCAGAAATACGGATCCAAAAATCAACTGTTTTCAGGAATCCACTTTAACCTTTCTTTCGGAGAGAAGTTATTGGAAATGCTCTATCGTCAAAGCAAATCGTCATTAACCTTTGAGGAGTTCAAGGATGAAGTTTACCTGAAAACGACGCGACAGCTGCACCGGTTAAGATGGTTGTACATTTTGCTTTATGGCAATAGCCCTGTCGTAGATCCGTCGATGGAACTGAAATGCAAAGAATCTCCTTACAACGTCGGTCAACATGTAATTGGCCTCTCCATTCGTAACAGTTGCTATGGTTACAGGAATATTGGCGAGCTATATCCCGATTACAGCTCTGTCCAGAACTTTAGGCAAAGCCTCGACCAGATGGTCCAGGAAGGAAAAATCGAATCCATGAAGGAACTGTATTCTCCCGTAAGGCCAAAATTTACAAATGGTCCCGAACATATATCCTATATTGAAATCCGGTTTATTGATATCGATCCTATGGCAAAGACTGGAATAACAGAAGAAGCGCTCTGTTTTTTGCATATGCTTGCGCTTTATGGATTGCTTACAAAAGAGCCTGATAATTTTGATGCTACATCTCAATTGCATGCGAACAATTACCTCGGATATGTTGCTCTTTACGGTTTGAGCCCTGTTCCATTTGTTCATGATCCAACCGGCGAATATGTTGATATCTGGCAAAAAGCAAAACAGCACATAGATGAAATGACCGATTTGTTTCAAAAACTTTCTGTAAATAATAATGACTACAAAAAAGCCCTGGAGATGGCCATGGGATTTATCGAAAATCCAAAAAGGCGAAGAGTCTATGAGGTACTGGATGGAATTCTGAAGATGGGATATATCCCTTTCCATATGGAGAAAGCCCGCAATTACTTAAATGAAAGCCGGCGAAAGGACTACAATTTTATAGGATTGGAAGATATGGAGCTCTCTACCCAATTGTTACTGCGTGAAGCTTTGAAACGGGGAGTTTCATTTGAAATTCTCGACAGAAAAGAGAATTTTATCAGGTTACATCAAAACGGGAATACCCAATATGTAAAGCAGGCAACGAAGACCTCACTCGATAATTACGCAAGCGTTCTGGCTATGGAAAACAAGCTGGTTACAAAGAAAATTCTCGAAGAGGCGGGCATTCGTGTTCCCAAAGGATACAATTATACTCAGGTTGAAACAGCAAAATTTGATTTTCAGCTGTTTAAAGGAAAGAACCGGAAATTGAATGAAAAGTTAATGGACGCGCTAGGCTATAGACAAGAGATTATTTCTAATCTGTAATTTTTAATTCCTATTTCCTCTCATCATCCCAAGCACTGCCTCCACCACCGAATCTACATTCGGTTTGGAGAAATACTCCCCATCGGTACCATAAGCGCCGCGGTGGTCCCGGGCAGAAATCACCAGCGGTTGCTCATCCAGGGCATAAAAAGCCTCTTTCTGTTCCAAAATCTTTTGAAGCATATAACCGGTTCCACCACCTGGCACATCTTCATCCAGCAATACCAAACGATTGGTTTTTTGAAGGGATGCAGTAATCAGGTGATTCGTATCGAATGGAGAAAGTGTCTGAACATCAATTAATTCTACCGAGATACCTGACGATTTTAGAATAGCACATACTTCCATGGCTATGGTCACATTCCAGCCATACGTGACCAAAGTCAAATCCGTGCCTTCCAGCAGAATCTCAGGAATGCCAAGCGGGATACAGTATTCTCCTATGTTTTCAGGTAGTTTCTCACGTACATAATATCCTTTCAAAGGTTCGATCACCAACGCTGGTTCCTCACCTTTGAGCAGGGTATTGTAAAATCCTGCTGCCTGCGTCATGTTTCGCGGAACGCAAATATGAATGCCCCTCATCGACCCAAGCAACATACTCATAGGGGAGCCTGAATGCCACATGCCCTGCAGCTGATGTCCGCGGGTACGGATGATGAGCGGTGCGATCTGCCTGCCGCAGGTGCGGTAATTGAGGGTGGAGAGATCATCCGCCAATGTCGGAAGTGCATAAATAAGATAGTCAAGATATTGTATCTCGGCGATTGGTTTAAAACCCCTCAAAGCCAATCCAATCCCTTGTCCGATAATGGTCGTCTCGCGGATCCCTGTGTCGAAAACACGGTGAAGTCCGAATTTCTCCGACAACCCTTTCGTCTCCTGGTTGACCCCGCCCAAAACTCCAGTGTCCTCCCCGAAGGAGAGCATCAAAGGATACTTTTGCAGAAGTAGATCAAAATTCTTGTTCAGCAATTCTGACCCGGTTACCCAGGCCGGATCATTACTATATTCAATTTTGACAATATCCCCGGTAGGATATTTTGCCGATTCCTCCGACCGGGGAATGCTGAATAGTCGCTCGCCGATCTCTTCTGAAGATTTTATCCAGGAGCCCAATTGTACATCCTGATCTTTTAAAGAGGGATTGCCGAC
>JAVHPO010000262.1:0-12512 GCA_036170635.1 Prolixibacteraceae bacterium
GCGCCCAAAATCAGCTTGAATTACCATCCAAACCGTTTCGTTCCACCTGCGGTCAAGGAGACACTTCCTGCCTTCAGACAAAAAACTTATCTGGATTTTTCAATCTTCGGAGGGGCTAAAAATGTGCTTTACATGGGCAACAAGTCCGATTCCACAGCCAATTACCAGGGTGTGTATTATTCTGATTACGGGTTGAATACTTTGCTAAGCCGTCAGGTAACCTACAAGTCAAAGATAGGGATTGGCCTCTCTCTGGGTTACGATGGCTCGCACAACTCCGCCATATTTGTTAAAGGGCTGAAACCAGAAGCCGGCAAGGTATCCTGGGGGGATAATCTCAATTTGAGCATCTATCCTTCCTACGAACTGGTCATTGATCATCTTTCGGTTGTCGTTCAACCCGGCTTTTATCTCTTCAGAAAAACTACCATCAACAATAAGCCAGCAACCTACCAAAGATTGGGTTTGCGTTACCAGTTAAGCAATAGATTATTTGCAGGCATCTGTCTGAGGGCGTACAATTACCATGTTTCTGATTTTATCGAATGGAGTGTCGGCTATCGGATCAATCTTTCTTCCGAATGAATTAAGGTTTCCATCCAATTGGCAAAGGTGACTCCTTTTCACACATACCTATTAATCATCTCTATCAATTTGCTCTTTTTAATTGGTTTGGTGAGAAAATCAGCACACCCTGCCTTCAAAGCGCTCTCTTTTTCTTCTGGCATCGAATATGCGGTTTGGGCAATGATTGGAATATCAGGAAATTGTTGCTTCAATATTTTCGTAGCTTCAATCCCATCCATAACCGGCATTTTCAGGTCCATTAAAATAAGGTTGTAGCTGTTCTTTAGAGCCAATTCAACTGCTTCTTTTCCGTTGGTTGCGCGATCAATTCTTTTTACTTTATCTTTTAGCAGAATCTCGAGATACCGATAACTGATCTGTTCGTCTTCGGCAATGAGAATTGTAAAATCCTTCAAATGTTTTTGTTCCGTTTGGAGCAATGGTTTCCCGGAGTTCATCTTATCAGATTTTTCAAGGGGAATGGAGAAAAAAAAACGCGAGCCTTTGTTTGGCACGGAACTTACGCCAATCACACCACCCATCAATTCGACCAACTCTTTTGCAATGCTCAACCCCAATCCGGTTCCTTCTATAGCGGAAGATATTGCTTGTTCGCTACGGTAGAAAGACTCGAAAATTCTTTCCTGTTCTTCTTCGGGAATACCAATTCCGGTGTCTGTCACATAGAATTCAACAAATCCATTTTGCAGATCAAACCCAAGCTTCACAATGCCTTCCAAGGTATATTTCACAGCGTTGGCTACCAAATTGGTCAGTATCTGTCTAATTTTGCCTGCGTCAGATCGCATGACGAGGTCTTTGTACTGCCCTGGGATAATTATCGCAATGTCAAGTTCCTTTTTTAAATTAGGGTGGTTAAACATCCGGAAGACATCAGTGACCAACTCTGCAGGTTTGAACCGGGTGTTGTCAATGGGCAATTTTTCACTTTGCAGCCGCGACAGATGTAATACATCATCTATCAGCGTGAGCAATTGCTTTGAGCATTTTTGTATAATGGTGGCGAACTGTTTTTTTTCATCCCCTTCAGCCTCCATTATCAAGTCGGAGAAACCCATGATGGCATTCATTGGGGTTCGTATCTCGTGGCTCATGCTGACCAGAAATGCTGGTTTTAAGCGGTTGCTTTCTTCAGCTTTTACTTTGGCCGCTTTAAGCTCTGGTTCATGCTGGTTACGTTCGGTGATATCCAAGTTCCTGTTCAGAAAAAGTATATTCCCTTGTTCATCAACGATGTCCATTCCCAACGAGATAGATTGCAAAATCAAATTGATTAATTTTTTACTTTCCTGTAAAGTTTGGTTGGACAGTACCAGCTCATTCGCACTCTTTTCCAATTTCGGAGGATCTCTAAGAATTTGCCGCTTCCCCCGGTAGGATTCCACTTCTGGTTTCATTTTTTTCACTTTTGAAAATATTTACATCTTCTGCTCCTTTTTGAGCATAATGATTAGGTTAGGACTAAATTTCTTAAAATGTGAAGTATAAAACAGTACCGCTATTCAAAACCTAAAAATCAGGTTTCTCAATAATTTTCTTAATTACTCTCGTGTTATTTTTTGGATTGGTCAATAATTTTTCTCTACTCTCAACTACCTTTTCGATAGCTGCCACTACATCCGGAAAACGTTTACTGGTTGGCCTCAAAAAACTCATGTAAGCATTATGGGCTTTGATCCCCAGAATTTTGCCAACGAGCCCCCAATCCCCTATTTGCATTTTTTTTTTAGTTCCTCTCTTTTTGGCATTTCTTGTTGTATTTTTGTGAAAAGCTTTTCACAAATATATTATCATATGATGATATATGCAAGTGAATTTAGAAAAAATATCATCAAATGACAATAAATAATAGAATAGAATTAATAATCAATTCATTAGAATTAAATAATAATTCTTTTAGCATGCGTATTGGTGTCAATTCTACCGTTATCCACAACATCGTAAAGGGTAGAAATGCCCCAAGTTACGACGTTTTACTAAAAATACTGTCGTCATTTGATAACATAAGTGCAGACTGGCTTATAACTGAAAAAGGGGAAATGATCAGCAATAATAAAAGGATAGAATATTCAAAATCATCAACTGAATCAAATGTAAGATTAGCCGAGCCAATAGAAAAAATGAAGAGGAAAGAAGATAATCTATCGGCACAAATACATTCTGACGGAAATCAATTATCTGGTCCTTGCCCAAATTGTTCAGCCACGAAACATGCCCTGGAACAAACAGAAAGGGCACTTAAACATGCAGAATCTGAGATCGAAGCAAGAAAAGAAACAATTTTACTGCTTACTGACAAGATAAACGACCTTACTAAAAATTTCAAACGATAAACTCATTCAGTTCGTCTTTTATCTGTCGCCAATTAGGTATGTGATTATCCAAAATAGCTGTAAATTTCGAATTATGAAGGCGCTCAACAAGATGCGTCATTTCATGTGCTACAATATATTCAATGCAATTTGTCGGTTTTTTTATCAGTTCCAGATTAAATACAATTCTTTGTGAACGAGTGTTGCAGCTACCCCAAAGGGTTTTCATTTGTTTTACTTCCCAGTGTTTAGCCTGCACCTGAAGAATTCCTTCCCATTTGGTAATAAACGGCGGTAGAGTCTCTTTTAATTCTGCCCGGTACCATTCACGGAGCACTTCCCCTCTCTTTTCTGAAGAAGAACCTTCCCTCACATATAAATTGATGTGCCGCGTGCCTTTTAATTCTACAACCGGAGCGGAATTGTGATAAATCACATTGAGACGGTAACGAATGCCCTTGTAATAGTGATTTTCGCCAGATACATATCCGCGTTCCGATTGACGGGCCTGGTTGTGTATCATCCCGATCCGTTTATTAATCCATTCTAGTTTTGTAATAATATAGAGACGTACAGAATCAGCAGTCATAGCCATTGGAGCGGAAATATGCACCCGGGCATCGGGTGGATAAACAGTAAGATGGATGTTCTTAATGTCTTTCCATTCCACTTCAACAGGTATTTTATTGACGGTAAAGAGTTCCATTAATACTCTTTTTGTGCTGAAATTATACTCATTATCTCGCTAACCTTTTCATCATCTTTATCAGGCAAAACATTACGAACAGCTTTACGCACCTGTTTCATTTTGGCAGGTACACTATTGTCCCTCCAGCCATGTTTGGCATAAGTTACAACAGCATCGTGAACAGTTAATGCAAGCAATTCATCTTTTTCAAGATTATCGTAAAGTGCTTGTTTGCCGGATGTATTTATGGTAGTTGGATAATTTGGTTTTGTTTTACCTCTGACTTCCCTGATTTTACTAATCAATTTTTCAATCAATTCCTTGTACTGCAATTTACCTTCTTTTTGCTCTTGCAGAAGTTGGTTGAGCAGTTCGGATATTTTATCAAAATAAGCAGGATTGTTTGGGCGTTCATTGATAATCATCTTGCGCATATTAGCGACCAATGTTTCCGCTACCGATTTCTGGTTGCTTTTAATTTCATTAGGTAGTTTATCAATTGCAGCTTCGCCTTCTTTAACAATCAAATCGAGAAATGAAATATCTTCGAGCTTGAAAATTTCCACACTATCTTCCGCACGTACATAGTTGTCGATTAACTGGCGCATGGCAGGGTCGTAAAACTTCAAATCAAGCGCATCGCCGCTTTTCAGTTTTATCTCGTCTTTCATGCTTGTTCAAGACCTTTGCGGGCTTCAATAAGTCGGTTTGTAAGTAAGTTTTCTACATCCTCTTTTTCGTAGCCATCGAAAGCTTCGGAAGTATAATCCTCGATGGCATTTTTAATGGAGCCAAACAAATCCTGATAATCAACAATATATCCAAAATCTTTTTCTTCCGAATCAACCCTGTTTACGCGGCAAATGGCCTGAAAGAGATTGTGGTCCTGCATCTTCTTATCTATGTAAAGATAGGTCGCTGCCGGAGCATCAAAACCCGTAAGCAGTTTATCTACCACAATTAGTAATTTCATCGTTGCCGGATGCTTAATAAACTCCTCTTTTGCCCAGGTCTCAAATTGATCGGGCATTTTATTGCCCATCATGCGTTTGGTTATTTCGTACTTGACTTTTTCTTCGGTATCACCCGCTCCGGTAGCTTCATCTTTAATATCGGCAGCATTGGCTTCGTAACTCGTCACCACGGCGCAATGTCCTTTTAAATCAGTATCCTGAAACAACTCCCAATAGCGGCAAGCCTGATAAATACTGTCGGATACCAGCATAGCATTGCCATAACCGCCCACTAATTGGCGTTTAGTATCCATATCCTGGCAAATATCGGCAACGATACGTTGCATACGTTCTTTGCTGCTGAACAGCTTTTCCATGCGTGCCCAACGGATTTTCAATAAAGACCTGGCTACATTGGAGAGTCCGCTGGTTTTGGTATCAAACCAATCGTCAATTTTATTCTTATTGCCCAGATATTGTTCTACATCGCGCGCTTCGTAACGCAAGTCGAGTATCACGTGGTCTTCCACCGCCTCATCGAACTTGTAGGAGTGAATGATGCTGCCAAATACTTCGATGGATTTCTTTTTGTCTGTTTTGAGCAGAGGCGTTCCTGTAAAACCTATCATCATCACCTTTTCGCCCATAATGGCTTTCATGGCTTCGTGCAGCATACCGCTTTGGGTACGATGACATTCATCAACAAAGACGTAGATATTGCCTTTGGGCGAAAAACCGTGCGGAAGCTTTTCCTGTACCTCCCGCAGATATTGTTCTATGGACTTTGTGGCTTTTCTATTACCCACTTCGGGCATATCATCTTCCGACCTATTTCCGAACTTATGAATCAGCGTACAAATAAGCCAGGGGTTGGCCTCGCTGAGCATTGAAATAAGTGAAGAACCTGTTTTGGCCCTTTTGATGTGTTCATCCACCCCTTTGAAACCGGATTCTATCTGTTTGTCAAGTTCATCGCGGTCGGTGATAATCACCACCCGGGCATCCGGTATGTTTTCGCGTATCCATTTTGCCAGCCAGATCATCATAAGGCTTTTGCCCGAGCCCTGCGAGTGCCAGATAATACCGCTCTCCTTGCTGCGTGCGCGGGACTGTGCTGCCTTAATTCCAAAATACTGACTGGGACGGCAGGCTTTTTTTACGCCTCCATCGAAAACAACAAAGTCGTGAATCAATTCCAGCAAACGGTTCTTTTCAAACATCTGCAAAGTGCTGCGATCGAGATCATTCGCAATCTCCTAATTTTGTTCTTTCCAACGCAACCAAAATTTTTCAGAAGTTTGAATCACGCCATAGTGCAGACCTTCAGTGTCGTTACCCGCAAAAAAGAGCTGAACGGTAGTAAAGAATTGAGGGATAAATTCATCGGTTTGATTATCGAGGTTTTGTCGAATGCCGTGGTGCACAGACAAGGTGCTGCGCTTCAATTCAATCACTCCCAATGCGATACCGTTAACATAAATCACAATATCCGGGCGTTTGGTATTCCGGCCTTTTACAGTTACTTCCTCGGCTACCTGAAAATCATTCGCAAGCGGATTGGCCCAGTCGATGAGGTGGACATATTTTTTGTTTTCGGAAGCTTCGGCGCTCACGTTTACTCCATAACGCAGCAGATTGTACACCGCTTTATTGGCATGGTAAAGACCGGCGCTGATATTGCCCGCAACACGCTTCAACTGGTTGATGGCGCTGTTGATTTCAGCTGATGAATAAAGCTTGCGGGCAGCAAGGAACTTTTGCAAATACTCTTCTTCCACATTGCTATTGTTCTCGCGGTCAGTCCAGTCATCAAGATAGGTATAACCAAGCTTTTTACTGAAAAGGTTTAGTAATCGCTTCTGGGTAATGATTTCTTTTGCTCCGATTTCCATGATAAGTCATAGTGGTTAGTGGTCAATTTCGTCTGGTTTGTTTTTCAATATTCCCTTTTTTGCATTCAGCGGAGAAATAACTTTTTCGCCGGTTTTGGCTTCCAGTTCCAGGCGTGCATTGCGGGCGATTTCTCCGCCTTGTTTGGCTACGTTTGCGTGTTCGTCCATTGATTCCGGATTGGTAGCTTCCGAAATCTTTTTGGTGGAAAGTTCGGCCAACATATTCAATACCAGCTCCGTGTTGGTCATATTGTCGCGAAGGTTTTCTTTTTTCAGGCCTTTGAACTGCTTGTATTCTTTGGCCGTTTTGTCGGCCCATGTTTTGTAAATAATATCTGTCAAAGTAGCAAAATGTACTCCTTCTTCCAAGCCTCTCGATTTCCATTCGTCGGTTAGCTCTTTCCGGATCTCAATACTTTTTAACCGTTGGTTTATCCAGTTATCAGAATATCCAAGCCTTTTATAATCCATCATAGCCTGTTCAATGGATAATTCGGGGTCTTGCATTTGGTCTAAGCGTTCTTTGGCCACCTGTGCAATCCACAGTTTAAAGGGTTCAGCTCTGGGTGAAGGAATGGACTGAATCAAACGGAAAAGCTGCTGAGTGGAAGCAACTTCAGTAAGATATTTTTTCCCATCAGCCGAAGGCATATTCAGTTGACTACAAATTGTAGTCAACTCGCTTCCTTCTTTTTTTAAGCGGTTTTTGAGCACGCTCCAATACTTCCTCGGATTGGGGCTATCTGTTAAAACGTTTACTACATCTACGATAGAAAAATACCACTCTTCGGTTTCTTCGTCCCAAACGGTGCGCACTTTGCGTTCTTCAAAGATTTTAATTCCGCTTTTCATCCCTTTTGTTGTTAATGAAATACTTTGAACTAATTTTTCAGTTGACTACAATCTGTAGCCAACTCATCCTGCTCCCTCTTCAAACTATCACCTTTAAATGCACAACATTTATAATGGCCATTTTCAACTGTCCGATTTTTTCGGACAGTTGACTTCCTACTTTTTGTAATTTTAGAAGCAGTTGGTTACAATTTATAACTAACTGCTTCCTTCTTTTATTTCAGTTAATTAACCTTATTTTCCCCGTTAACAACTGCTGCATCATTCCCGCCTTTATCTGATTGTATTTATCGCGTTCCGCTTCCAATTGGGTTATTTCTATGTCCATATTGGTGAGGACTTGAGCAATGGCGGTTTGTTCAGAAAGGGTTGAAGGAAGAGGTATGTTAAATGAAGAGAGACTCTTGTTTGTAATTTGGTTTATTGTAGCACCGAGATGTTGGTCGATTTGCTTTTTAATTAGCTCTGAATTAAAAAGATGGGAAACGTAATTTGAGTAATCTGTTCTATATACTGACATAAAGGCCCCAAAGGTTTGACCAACGGCTTTCCCTTTTATTACTGCAGATTTGCCAATCAGCTCCCTACTTCCATTACGTACACAGATAAGAATATCACCGTTGCGAGTAATAATTCTGTCTGAGACTTCCACATTAACAAACACATTGTCATCAAATGAAAGTTTATTTTCTTGAATATTTGATGATCTAAGAACCAGAATACCTTCACTTTTGACATTCTCTGGCTTATATGTTAATCCGATTATTGGTTCGCCAATATCCCCCAACTTCTTCACATCCCAATCCTCAGGAATCAATCCAAGTTCTGTTTGCTTATACCCTTTTTTAATCTCGTTCATTTCTATAATTCCTCCAATTTAGCTTTAATTTCCTCTTCGGTTGGAAGTGCAGATTTGATGCGCTCTTCCAGCAATTTTTTGGTTTTGTACGAGGCCACGCCCAATGGTTGTTGGTTGCCGCGCAATCTGCGATATGTGATGATACCAAGGTATTTGTGCAAGCGATACTTGCACAAAATCTTCATCTTCTTTTAATTTTGCAAGTGAGGCTTGCCAAATTGAGTCATTTTTCCCATTTTCTAATTTTGCAAGTGGCACTTGCAAAAATGGGAAATCAGGATATTGTTTTGCAAAACCTTTCATATAACCCAGGTTTCTACTGGAATAACCACTTTCACCTTTGTAACGTTTCTGCAAATCAGATGAAAGCAAATCAATAACTTGCGCTCCCCAGCCATGTTGTTCTTGTTTTTCAAGAATTTCTTTTCCAATGGTATGATAAAGATGCAATAGGTCGGCATTAAGCTTTAACGATGCCTGCAACTTTGCACTTTCAATTGTATAATAAATTCCTTTAGCCCACGAATTATATGCTTCGGGACTAAAATCGCCTGCCCTTATGATCTTTTCATTTTCCATATTTATAAGCTTTACACCGCCATTTTAAAGTCTAAAAATCTGAATTTACGCTACCAATTCCAGTTTTGCACCGCCAAAAAAGATTTTCATTAAATACTAAACCCCATTGCGGCAAGGTGTTGTTTTACTTTCTGCTCTAACCCGGTAATCTCTGCGTCGATAGCAGGAAGTGTTTGTCCGTACCGTTCAGCAAGGTCGGAAATGCTTGTTGTAAGCGTTTGGCTTATGCGTTGCATTTCGCCATCCAGGCGGGCAGCCAGTGTAGCAAACCATTTCTTTTCAATCACCAATTCTTTGATTTCGGCTTCAGTAAGCTGTTTGTATTTATCGTCCAGCTTGGTAAGCAATTCATATTTCAGTACTTTCTGCACCCGTTTAGCATCGGCAATTTCTTCTTTCAGGTTAAGGTATCGCTCCAATACTTTCACTTCTTCTTTGGCATTGGCTTTGCCTTTCAGCTCTTTCAATTTCTTCTTTACATTGCCATCGCTCAGTGTTTTATTTTCAAAAGTATCGGCATCAAGGTAGTTCTCGGCTTCTTCTTCCAGCAATTCATTCAGTTGGGCCTCATTTTCGGCAATACGCTCTTCGGCGGCTTGTATCAATGTCTTCAAATCGCTAAAGTAGTAGTCTGTAACAACAGAAACAGGCAGCAGGTCACACACCACATCGTCGGGTGTAGCGGCTTTTTACTGTTTGGTTCTACTACATTTCTGTAAAAATAGGTTTTTTCTGTAGGACAGCTACCAATTCTCCGAAAGAACTTCCACCATCAAGTTATTCGCTTTGTACACAACTCCCTGGAATAGAAAAAGGAGCCTTTCAGCCCCTCTTTCTATTCTTCGTCAATATAATTTTTGTCTCTTATTACTTAACCTCTTCAAAATCTACGTCGGTCACTTCACCATCTCCTTTGGAACCCTTTTGCTGTGAGGCCTGGGGCTCTCCGGCCTGCGGACCTGCCTGGGCCTGCGCATTGTACATCTCCTGGGAGGCGGCCTGAAAGACCGTATTTAACTCATTTGTTGCCGCATCAATTGCAGCGAAATCCTTGTTTTTGTGTGCCTCTTTCAGATTATTCAAAGCAGTCTCAATCGGCGCTTTTTTATCGGCTGGCAGCTTGTCGCCAAACTCTTTCATCTGCTTTTCCGTTTGGAATATCAGTGAATCGGCATGGTTAAGTTTTTCGACCTGCTCCCTGGCTTGCTTGTCAGTCTCGGCATTGGCAGCAGCCTCCTCTTTCATCCGTTTGATTTCATCGTCACTTAAACCTGAAGATGCTTCAATACGGATCGATTGCTCCTTGTTGGTAGCCTTGTCTTTGGCGGTTACATGAAGTATCCCGTTGGCATCGATGTCGAATGAAACCTCGATCTGAGGAATACCGCGTTGTGCCGGTGGCAGACCGTCGAGGTGGAATTTGCCAATTGTTTTATTTCCGGCAGCCATCGGACGTTCGCCCTGAAGTACATGAATCTCAACAGAAGGCTGGTTGTCTGATGCTGTAGTGAAAGTTTCTGATTTCTTGGTAGGAATGGTGGTATTTGACTCAATCAGTCTGGTCATCACACCTCCCATAGTTTCAATACCAAGCGAGAGCGGAGTAACATCCAGCAAGAGTACATCTTTCACCTCTCCCGTTAAGACACCACCCTGAATGGCAGCGCCTACAGCAACTACTTCGTCGGGGTTAACCCCTTTGGATGGTGTTTTACCGAAAAGTTTCTGCACTACATTCTGAATGGCAGGGATACGGGTTGAACCACCTACCAGGATCACTTCGTCGATGTCGCTGATGGTGAGACCTGCATTTTTCAAAGCCTTGTTACAAGGTTCGATTGTTGCATTAATCAATGAATCAGAAAGTTTCTCAAATTGTGCGCGGGTCAGTTTTTTGACCAAGTGCTTTGGAATACCGTTTACCGGCATGATGTATGGCAGGTTGATCTCAGTCTCGGTAGAGCTTGAAAGCTCAACTTTGGCTTTTTCGGCTGCTTCTTTCAAACGCTGCAGTGCCATCGGGTCTTTGCGCAAATCGATGCCTTCATCGGATTTGAACTGATCTGCCAGCCAGTCGATGATCACCTGGTCGAAGTCATCCCCACCTAAGTGAGTATCCCCATCGGTAGATTTTACTTCAAAAACACCCTCACCCAATTCAAGGATGGAGATGTCAAAAGTACCGCCTCCAAGGTCGAAAACGGCGATCTTCATGTCCTTGTGCATCTTGTCGAGACCATAAGCCAACGATGCGGCTGTTGGTTCGTTGATGATACGGCGAACTTTCAGTCCGGCAATTTCGCCGGCCTCTTTGGTAGCCTGACGCTGCGAGTCGTTAAAATATGCAGGAACAGTGATAACTGCTTCTGTAACCTCCTGACCCAGGTAATCTTCGGCGGTCTTCTTCATCTTCTGAAGGATCATGGCGGAGATCTCCTGCGGGGAATAGAAGCGATCATCTATTTTTACACGAGGCGTATTGTTGTCACCCTGAATAACGGCAAAAGGAACCCTGCCAATCTCCTTGGCGACCTGATTGTAGGTCTCGCCCATGAATCGTTTGATCGAAGAGATTGTCTTTGTTGGATTGGTGATGGCCTGCCTTTTGGCCGGATCACCAACCTTGCGTTCCCCATTGTCGACAAATGCCACAATAGAGGGAGTTGTACGTTTGCCTTCACTATTGGGGATCACAACAGGTTCGTTGCCCTCCATGACGGCAACACATGAGTTGGTTGTCCCTAAGTCAATTCCAATAATTTTTCCCATTTTATCCTATTTAAACTATTAATATTTTTTTCTTGTATTTCGATCTTATGACTAACGACAATCAATCTTTGTGCCAATCCTTCCAAAACCTGTTTTTAGGCGCTTTTGGGAACTGAATCTTCCGGTTCTCAGAATTTGTTGTCATATATTGTGACAAAACGACAGAACAATTTAGGGGAGCTGGCATATTTGGCACCACGTCCCGTATCTGATTTAGATCAATTATAGCGTTCACCACAATAGACACATAGGTCACATTAGGTTCTATTGTGTTCTAAGTGTCTATTGTGGTGAAAATCAAAAAACCTGAACAAAAAATATCCCTGTTGATCCAACTTTATCAATAAATAATATCTTTGAAAGGAAAAACTACAAACTATCATTAACATTTTAACCAAATGCAAAAAAAGATTCAAACAGAAAAGCAGGCAGATCGCCTTGCATCACTCGATGTCCTTCGTGGTTTTGATATGCTCTGGATTATTGGCGGCGGCAGTCTGATTGTAGCCCTTTCAAAGGCCCTCGACTGGGGTTGGCTGAATGTGGTGGCCGAACAGATGGAACATGTCAGGTGGGACGGATTCCATTTTGAAGACCTGATCTTCCCGTTGTTCATGTTCATCTCTGGGGTTGCTATTCCCTACGCCATCACCTCCAAAATCGAGAAAGGCGCCGACAAATCACTCCTGTTAAGGAAAGCAGCAAAGCGTGGGATCATATTGATTTTGTTGGGAATTATGTACAACGGCGCCCTGCAGCACGGTTTCTCTAACCCGCGCATTCCAAGTGTGCTGGGACAGATCGGATTCGCCTATTTCTTCGCTGCCACCATCGTGATCTACACGAAAAACATGAAATCGAGAATTATCTGGTTGGCAGGACTGCTCATTTCCATCGCAACACTTCAACTGGCTGTTCCGGTTCCCGGTCAGGGCGCAGGCTTACTGGATCCGGTCAATGGCATCAATGCCTGGCTCGCTCGTTTGCTTATCCCCGGCAGGTTGCACGGAACGACTTTTG
>JAVHPO010000263.1:0-2454 GCA_036170635.1 Prolixibacteraceae bacterium
ATTTTGCCATGACCGTGGCAATGCTGTTCTGAATCTGTAAATTAAACTGAAGCTCGCTCTGCTTCTGAAGGCTGCTCAGACGCTCTTTGGTAGCGATCACCTTAAATCCATTGAACAGCAACATGCTTGCAGTAACGCTGGAATTCATGGTATTCCCGTTGGCGCTGCTCTTCTTGATTTCGGTGCCACTGTTCAATTTCTGGTTCACATTGGTGACAGACTGGTTGTCGGAGACACTGGCATTGATAGATGGCAATCCTCCTGCAACTCCGTAGCTATTGTTGACTTTGTTGATTCCGACATTGTTCCCGGCGATACGGATGTCAAAACTATTGCTGAGGGTCGTATCTATCGCATTCTTTAACGTGAGTACCGGTTGGGCCGCGCCTATAAAAGGTAGGAAGAACAGGAGGAGGAAATATAAATTCTTCATGGATCTGTTATTTAACTAATTGTCAATTCGTGACTTAATTCTACTGCAAAAGGTTGATCCCCTGACGGGGAAACCTGAGTTCCTTCATTTTCCTTTCTATTGAGCTTAATGCCCTGACGGGCAATTTTTTTATGATTATCTGAATCAGTCTTTTGGAAGTGGCTGAAAGCGAAATCCATCATTTAACCATTCTTAATTTTTAATCTGTAATTTTAATTTTAATTTACAAAAACTGCTTATCCACCTCTTCCCTGGTCTTGTGCTTTCCGGATACGTAGGTGTAAATCGCCGGAATCACGAACAGGGTCAAAATCAGGGAGAAAACGATTCCACCAACGATCACAATACCCAGCGGTACCCGGCTGGATGCCGCATCGCCCATACTGAGTGCAATTGGCAGCGCGCCAAGGGATGTTGCCAGACTCGTCATTAAGATCGGACGTAAACGCTGTGTAGCGGCATCCACAACCGCCTGGAATTTATTTATCCCGACTTCCCGTTTCTTGTTGGCAAACTCAACAATCAGGATTCCATTCTTGGTAACGAGTCCGATCAGGGTGATCATTCCGATTTCGGAAAAGATATTGAGCGTCTGATGGAAGATCCAGA
This sequence comes from Prolixibacteraceae bacterium, assembly GCA_036170635.1. Classification (GTDB taxonomy): domain Bacteria; phylum Bacteroidota; class Bacteroidia; order Bacteroidales; family Prolixibacteraceae; genus CAINVV01. The sequence continues at coordinate 1,043 of JAVHPO010000263.1, forward strand.
GACAGAGAACGGCACCGGCAATTGCCAGTGGTACAGTGATCATGATAATGAACGGATCCTTGAAACTTTCGAACTGCGCGGCCAATACCAGATAAATCAGGAGGAGGGCCAGAACGAAGGCAAAAGCGGTATTGGAAGAACTTTCAGAGAAGTCTCTCGAAGGTCCGCTGAGGGAGGACTGAAAGCTTTCATCCAGCAGTTTGTCGCCAATGGCCTTCATGGCGACCACACCATCTCCGATGGTTTTTCCTTCGGCCAGTGACGCCGAAATGGTTGCGGATTTGTACCTGTTGAAGTGGTACAGTGTCGGAGGATTGGCATTGGGAGAAATCTTCAATACTTCAGATAAGGCGATGTTGTTTCCCAGATTATTCCTGACATACAACTTGGAGATGTCGGTTGGTTGCTGACGGTCGCGCAGACCAACCTGACTGATTACCTGGTATTGGCGGCCATTCATGATGAAGTAGGCCAGCCTGCGTCCGCTAAAGGCACTCTGAAGTACTCCGGCAATATCCGATACAGTCAGTCCCAGTTCGCGGGCCTTGATCCGGTCGATAAGAATATCTACTTCGGGCTTGTTAAACTTCAGGTTAACGTCAACATTCAGGAAGGTCTTGTCGTTTCGGGCGGCATCCAAAAATTTTGGAATGACCTCTTTCAACTTGTCAAAGTCGAGGTTTTGAATCACATACTGCACCGGTAAGGCGCCTCTCGATCCTAAACCCACAGATATGGTCTGCTCCTCCACAGGGAAAATCCGAAGGTTGTTGAACCGCATCACAGTCTTGGATATACTCTTGGCGATATCACCTTGCGACCTTTTCCTCTCGGAGGCCGGGATCAACCCGATCCGGCCAAAGCCGGAATTCACCCCAGTGCCGCCAAATCCCGGGAGTGCCAGGAAGGAGAAGCTGCCTTCAGGGATTGAATCGATCAGGAAGTTGCCGAACTCTTCTCCAGCCTTGGTCATGTAGCCGTAACTGGCGCCCTCAGGTCCGGAGATCTGAAAACGGATACTGCTTTTGTCCTCCAGTGGGGCAAGTTCACTCTGCAGCGTTCTTCCAATCAGGTAGGTTACTAAAATACAGCCAAGTACGATGACCCAGGCCATCCATCTTAAATGGATGAATTTTTGAAGCAGATTCTTGTATCCATTCTCCATTCCCTGAAAGAAAGGCTCAGTTTTTTGGTAGAACATGCCGTGACGGGCATGTTTTCTATTCAAATATACGTTCAGGACCGGTGTAATGGTCAATGAGACAAAGGCAGAAATAAGAACGGCACTTGCAACAACGACGGCAAATTCGCGGAATAAACTGCCCACAAATCCCTGAAGAAAGAGGACCGGTAAAAAGACAATCGCCAGTGTGATGGAGGTCGAGATGACCGCGAAGAAGATCTCCCGGCTA
>JAVHPO010000264.1:0-12425 GCA_036170635.1 Prolixibacteraceae bacterium
TCTTTGTCTTCCTCGTTGCAATTGTTCGAACTTCTGAGCCACTCATGGGACTCGAACCCACGACCTGCTCATTACGAATGAGCTGCTCTACCAACTGAGCTAAAGTGGCTGGTGAATTGAGCATGATAGTAAAAACAACAATCAGAATGATGATTCACATCATGCGAATCAAAGATCGACGCAGTCAAATCCATGTGACCATTAAAAAACAGATTATTATCACATGAACCGCAAAAGTATAAAAATGTTTCAGACTGGAAGGAGTGGGGACACTAATTTTCCCAGTCCAGAATAATTTTCCCGCAATTGCCCTCTTCCATGATTTCGAATGCCTTCTGAAATTCGGTGTAATGAAAGCGGTGCGTAATGACCGGTGCGATGTTCAACCCTGATAGCAACATCTTCTCCATTTTGTACCAGGTTTCATACATCTCGCGTCCATAAATGCCCTTCAGTGTCAAGCCTTTGAAAATTACTTTGTCCCATTCGATTTGGGTGGTATCCGGCAATATCCCCAAAAGGGAGATCTTTCCGCCGTTGTACATCGATTTGATCATCATGTCGAAGGCAACCGGAGAGCCGGAAACTTCCAGGCCTATATCAAAACCGGCAACCATGCCCACAGCTTTCATGGCATCATGCAGATCCTCTTTCATCGGGTCAATGACGAGCGATGCCCCCATTTTTCTGGCCAGGTTCCTGCGGTATTCGCTCACTTCCGATCCAACAACATTCCTTGCTCCCACAAATTTGCAGATGGCAATGGCCATGCAGCCGATTGGTCCGCCGGCGCCCGTTACCAGAACATCCTCCCCAATCAATGGGAAGGAGAGCGCGGTATGGGTTGCATTTCCAAGCGGATCCATGATAGAGACAATCTCGTCGGGTATACTGGAGTCGATGTGCAGCACATTTTCGGCGGGTACAGCGACATATTCGGCAAATCCGCCATCGCGGTTCACACCGATTCCAATGGTGTGGTCGCAAATGTGTTTCCGGCCTCTGCGACAGTTGCGGCAGAATCCGCAGGCGATGTGACCTTCCACGGTAACCCGCTCACCAATACTCACTTTCGTAACCTCATCACCAATCTTAACGACTTTACCAACGTATTCATGGCCAATGGTCATTGGAGTTTTGATGGTTTTTTGGGCCCATGTATCCCATTTGTATATATGAAGATCGGTACCGCAAATAGCTGTTTTGCTGATCTTTACCAGTACTTCATTGACTCCGGGTTCCGGAATCGGAATATCTTCCATCCATAAACCCTTTTGTGGCAGACTCTTTCTTATAGCTTTCATTTTAAATTGCGATTTTATTACAAAGTAAATAATTATTGAAGCTGCAAATCCTAATAAATATCACGGTTTGCCTCAAATTCATCCTTTTGGAAAATATAGGTTATAGAAACGACTTTCAAAAACTGTGAAGTTGATTACTTTTATCCAACAATTAATAGTTTGTAAAGTGAAAAGTATAAAATTGTGTCTTGTGGTTTTCATGATTCTTCTGACAGGTAATGGCATATCTGCCCAAAATGTCTCTTTTGGTATGCTTACGGACGTTCATTATGCAGCAATAAAAGACAATGGGACAAGAAGATATAGTCAGTCTCTGGAAAAGGTGGCCCAATGCATCACTACCATGAATCAGAAAAAAGTTGCCTTTATGATCGAATTGGGTGATTTCAAGGATATGCCAGTACCACCAGACAGCAAGGCGGCCCTTGGCTTTTTGGAAAAAGTCGAAACTGCTTTTTCCTGCTTTCGCGGAGATCGGTACCATGTTCTCGGTAACCATGATGAAGATTGCATCTCTAAAAGTCAGTTTTGTTCCATTGTAAAGAATAGTCATGTAAGTCAGAAAAGAACCTACTATTCCTTTCAAAAAGGAGGCTATACATTTGTGGTATTGGATGCTTGTTTTGATTCTACCAGTACCCCTTATGATCATGGACATTTCGACTGGAGTGATTCAAATATTCCTGGAATAGAATTGAAATGGCTTGAAAATGAATTAAATAGATCCACAAAACCGGTGATTGTTTTTGTGCACCAATTGTTATATGGAAATTCAAAAGTGACCATCAAGAATGCTGAAACAGTGAGAAATATTCTGGAAAAGAGTAAGAAAGTCAAGGGTGTTTTTCATGGCCACGACCACAAAGGCGGTTACGAAATGGTCAACGGAATCCATTATTATACATTGAAGGGAATGGTCGAAGGAATTTTCCCCGAATCGAATAGCTTTGCCCTGGTTTCCCTCACCAAAGATACTATCAGGATCAAAGGTTATGGAAACGCTGTATCCATGTCTCTTCCAATTTATTAACCACCTCTCTCATAACTCATAACTCATAACTCATATCTCATATCTCATATCTGTGCTAAAGTACCTCATCCTCCTCCTCTACATCCTGGTAATGATCGGAATAGGAATCTATTCTTCCAGGAAGATCCGAACTTCCAGCGATTACATGGTGGCCGGAAACAGGGGAAATGTGTGGCAAATTACAGGTTCCTTGTTGGCCACCATTATTGGCAGTACAGCAATTCTGGGAAGCAGCGATCTTGCTTTTTCGCAGGGGTGGGCAGCTGCCTGGCTAATGTTGTCCGCTGCTTTTGGACTCCTGCTTTTGGTTGTGGTAGCTCCCATTGTCAAACGTCAGGGGAAATATACTTTACCTCAATTGATTGGAGATCAATATGGTAAAGAAGCTAAAATTATTGCCTCTTTTGTCATCCCGGTTGCCTGGATTGGTGTTATCGCTGCTCAAATGATCGGTGGGGCCAAGGTGATGAACAGTTTCTTCGGTTTACCCTATGAAGGATCTGTCTGGGGAATTGGACTTTTGTTCATCTTTTATACTGCCATAGGCGGGCAGGTATCGGTCATTAAGACGGATTTGGTTCAGTCATTCATTATCATTCTGGGTGTACTGGCAATTGCCTGTTATCTTTTCTTTTGGGCGCCTGTTAATCAGGGAGAGATGACCAAACTCAAATTTCCTTTCAACAGTGCTTTTCATCCCATGGATCTCTTTGTCCTGTTTTTAACATATTCCACCACCTTTCTGGTAGGACCGGATATTTACACAAGGTTGTTTTGTGCGGAAAATGAAAAGGTAGCCCGAAAAAGCGTTTTGCTAACTGCGCTAATTCTGGTCCCATTTGCCTTTTTGATCACCTATCTCGGAGTGTTTGCTACCCATCAGTTTCCAGGATTCGACTTTAAACAAGGCTCCTCCCTGATCTCAGTTCTTAGCTTTGTTTTGCCGGAATGGGGGATAGGATTGCTGGTTGCCGCCATCCTTTCAGCCGTCATGTCTTCGGCTTCGACAACTTTGTTAACCTCCTCTGTGATAGTGGCAAATACAATTCACAAAGATCTTGATACTCCAGTTTCGTTAAGGCAAACCAAATTCATTATGCTGGTGCTTGGTTTGTTTAGCATTCTGCTTTCTCTCTGGGTAACCTCTATCGTTCAGTCACTTCTGATAGCCCTGACCTTTTTCTCAGGAGCCTTTATTCTACCGGTCTTAGCAGGATTGTTCGGTTTCAGGAACAATCGGCTGCAAAGTAATTTGGCAATGATTTTGGGTGGTATGGTGGCTTTGGCAGGCAAGATAACAGGAATCTTTGCTGACAGCAAAACCGGGAACCTGCTTATTCTGGGCGCATTTATCCTCAATGGAATCCTACTTTTCCCCGGCGGTAAATGGAGCCGAAACTTCAATGAATAAGAGACATCGCATTCTTTTGAAACATTCCTTAGGGGAAGTGTCAGTTTTTGTCAAAATCCATTAAATTTGCACACCGAAATTAAATTGTTTTCAAAATATGGGACGCGCATTTGAATATCGTAAGGCCAGAAAGATGAAACGTTGGGGCGCTATGGCCAAAACTTTTACAAGAATTGGCAAAGAGATTGCTATTTGTATCAAAACCGGAGGACCGGATCCAACTTCAAACTCCCGACTGAGGGTGCTCATGCAGAATGCCAAAGCTGCCAGCATGCCAAAGGAGAATGTTGAGCGTGCTATAAAAAAAGCAACTTCAAAAGACCAGGCGGATTACAAGGAGGTTGTATATGAAGGCTATGGGCCATATGGTATTGCCATGTTGGTTGAAACTGCTACCGACAATCCAACCCGTACCGTCGCCAACGTTCGGAGCTATTTCACAAAAATGAATGGTTCACTCGGAACAACCGGATGTGTGGATTACATGTTCGAACGCAAATGCCAGTTTAAAATTGTTGGAAAAGAGGGTTTGGATATTGAGGAACTGGAATTGGAGATGATTGATTTTGGTGTCCAGGAAATTTTCGAAGAGGAGGAGAACGTAATTATTTATGGCGATTTTGAAGCTTTTGGTCCCATTCAAAAATATCTCGAAGAGAATAATTTTGAGTTGGTAAGCGCCGATTTTGAAAGAATTCCTTCCGAAACCAAGGAACTAAACGAGGAGCAAATGGCTGTCATTGAGAAGTTGCTTGCGAAATTTGATGAAGATGAAGATGTTACAAACGTCTATCACAACATGAAGGAATAATACATTTAACATTTTTTGACAAAAAAAACGGATGATTAATTTGGAAAAATGTCAAATATGTATTATAATTGCCGTGTAATTGATTTGATCAATAATAATATTTAACGTACCCTTTCACACTTTGAAAGGTTATTTAGGTTAGGTTTAGGTTAGGTAAAGCGGGGAGGTTTTCATACTCCCTGCTTTTTTTTTGTAGAATCCCATATTTTGTAGTTGTCTGCCAATTCAAATGAATTAATTTTGATGGCATCAAACCAGCATTCAATGACAGCATTCCATCCAACAAAATACCATCTCCAATCACTCTGTTGCGGAGCAAATTATCCTGATAAGAGTTGGGAGCTTCAGTGTCCGCAACCTCACCAGCCAAGTCTCATCAGGGCAATCTACGACATCCGGCAAATAAATGTGCATCCTGAGTATTCAGGATTGTACCGCTATGCCGACTGGTTGCCGGTTGAACGAATGCTGGAAGGCTCTGGTGCACCTGTTACCTTTAAGAGTGAAGGGATGGCAAAATTGTTGGGATTGGATCAATTGCACATCACTTTTAACGGATACTGGCCTGAAAGGGGTGCCTTTATGAAGTCGGGTACCTTTAAGGAGTGTGAGGCCTATTCTGTCTGTGCAAGAACGAACAATTTCAAAGGCATTATGGTCGTTGCTTCTGCCGGAAATACGGCAAGGGCATTTGCCCGGGTCTGTTCACAAAACAAGATTCCTTTGCTGCTAACCATTCCACTGGACAACATCCGGGCATTGTGGTTTGATCAACCGCTGGATCCCTGCGTCAGGCTAATTGCCTGTGAGTCTGGCGGAGATTATTTCGATGCCATACATCTTTCCAATCTTGCTGTTGAACTCGAAGGCTTTTATCCTGAAGGCGGTGCCAAAAATGTGGCGCGCAGGGACGGAATGGGCACCACGGTTCTATCAGCTGTAACAACCATTGGAAAGATACCAGACTACTATTTTCAAGCCATTGGAAGTGGTACCGGGGCCATAGCTGCCTGGGAGGCAAATTTGAGGTTGCTTGAAGACGGCAGGTTCGGATCCAACAAAATGAAGTTGATGCTGTCGCAAAATGCCCCTTTTCTGCCTATCAAAGAGGCTTGGGACCTGCGTTCCCCGGCTATGCTTCCAATCGACGATGGATTGGCAAGAAAACAGGTTGATGAAATCAATGCCAAAGTACTTTCGAACCGAAAACCCCCGTATGCGATAAAAGGAGGCCTTTATGATGCCTTGATGGATGCTGGTGGAACCATTATGGCAGTGACTAATCAGGAGGCGGGAATAGCCGCGGAGCTGTTTCTTAAACATGAAGGCAATGATGTTGAACCCGCAGCTGCTGTTGCTGTTGCTTCACTGATGAAAGCTGTAGAAGAGGATCATATTGACAAAAAATCGCTCGTTATGCTCAACATCACAGGTGGTGGTATAGAAAAATTCAAAAAGGAGAACAATATCAGTTACATAACTCCCGAGAAAATTTTTGCCCTTGATACGGATCCAATGAAGATCAAACAAGAAATTGCCGGAATGTTTGGGTGGGGAACGAGGTGAATATTAGTATGATAGCTACTTGTCAATCAAAACAACAATCAAATCCATCACATTGGTATAGGTCGGTCCTGTTCTAAGCAACCCTCCTGTTGCTTCAAAAAATGGATAGGAGTTAAAGTCGTGCGCCATCTGTTCATAATTTAAATTCAGGCGTTTGGCCTCACTGATTGTGGTTCCGTCACAAATTGCCCCGGCGGCATCCGTAGGCCCGTCAGTGCCATCAGTCCCGGCTGATAAAAAGGTGATACCCGGGATCCCGTCCAGTTTTTGAGCCATCAGCAGGGCCAGGTGCTGATTTCTTCCACCTTTACCATTACCATGATGCTGAACAGTCGGCTCTCCACCAAAAAGTAAAGCACTTCTTTTCACTTCGGGCGATTTGATCAATGATTTAATTTCAGAATAGATATAATCAGCTACACGATAAACATCCCCTTCAAGTCTGTCTGTTACTACAATCGTTTCATAACCTAATTCAACAGCCTTGGATTTTGCACCTTCCAGCGCGGTAAAATTGTTGCCGAGAATAATATTTGAGTTATTCAGTAGGCAAGGATCGGATTCTTTTATTGTTTCAGGAAGATGGCCAGATTGCCCATTTTTCAGGTAATCAAATAGTTCAGCCGAGACTAAAGAATTAAGTTGGTACTTTTCCAGCACTTCTATGGCATCACCGAAAGAGGAGGGATCCGCAACAGTTGGTCCCGATGCGATCACATCAATGGGATCACCGGCAACATCAGAGATCAATAGTGTTAAAACCTTGGCAGGATAAGCAATTCGGGCCAGTTGTCCCCCTTTTATTTGAGAAAGATGTTTGCGGACGCTGTTGATCTCCTGGATTCCCGCACCCGAGTTGACCAACAATCTGTTTAAAACGGCCAGTTGCTCCAATGTAATTCCTTCCGGAAGATCAGTTAGCAGGGCCGATCCTCCACCGGAAATGAGGACGATAAGCAAATCATCCGCTGTTGCCAATTCCGCAAATTCACGGATTTTCAGAGTCCCATCAACACCATTTTGATCCGGGATTGGGTGACCAGCCTCCGTTAGTGAGCATTTTTTCAGTGGCTTAGCGTGGCCATATTTTGTGAGCGCATGACCGCCGGTTATTCTGTCACCCAAAAGATCTTCCATGCTTGCGGCCATGGCAGCAGAAGCTTTTCCGATTCCCAGGAGATAAATGTGTTTAAAATTACTGAGGTTGAGGGAAACTGATTGACAGGTTAACTGAGTACCGTAAAGAGAGACTGATTTGCAGACAAGGTTGACAGGCAATACACGTTCAACACCTGTATGATATATTTTGATAGCCTTTTCAATTTGAGTCATGGGTCAACTTTGGATATTGGAACAAAAATAGCAGATTATACTTTCGTTCTTCCGGTTTGGCTAAAAACTACTATTTTTGATTCCATAAACCTTTCACTATGTCGGGACACAGCGGTTCAGTAAAAGCAGTAGTTTTTGCCCTTGGGAGCAATATTTTGATTACCATCATCAAATTCATCGTCTCTGCGGTGACCCACAGCGCCGGGATGCTTGCTGAGTCCATTCACTCGTTCGCTGATTGCGGAAACCAGGTTTTTTTGTTGATTGGAAACAAAAGATCTGCCAAACCCGCCAATGATCAACACCCCTTTGGGTATGGGAAAGAGGAATATTTTTGGGGCTTTCTGGTTGCCGTATTGCTTTTCTTTGTGGGGGCTGCTTTCTCAATCTACGAAGGAGTCCACAAGCTTTTTAATCCCGCGGATTTGCAAAATATCAGTTGGTCATTTATCGTACTCATCGTGTCCATTCTGATAGAAGGGAAATCATTTCATGTTGCATATACCACCTTCAAAAAAACGCACAAAGGTGTGGGTATTTACAAGGCACTAAAGGAATCAACTGATACAAACCTGTTTGTAATTTTGCTGGAAGATTCAGCTGCCCTGATTGGATTGACTCTTATACTAATTTCCACAGCACTGGCCTGGTTTGTCCATCCTGTTTTTGATGCCATTGGATCCATCCTGGTCGGAGTACTCCTTGTCACTATTTCGCTGTTTATGATCAACGAACTTCGGAAATTGATTGTGGGTGAAAATATTTCAAGAGAGTTGCGGAATGAGTTTGAGCAAAAAGTCTTAGCTAATTCAGTAGTACACAAAGTCAATTATATCTCTGCCATGATGATGGGCAAAGGCAAATTCATGCTCGTTATTGGGGTCGATCTCGAAGACAAAATTGCCGCATCCCTCGTCGAGGATCAGTTCAGAAAGATTAGAAAAGAGTTGCATTCATGGAACGATTCAATTCATTCCATCTTTTTTGATGTAAGAGATCTGGAACGCGAATCTCTCTAATTTTTCACTGAGAATTTATAAATGCAGGTATGGGTATAAACCTGATCGGGACCAAGCTGAACTGAAGGAAACTTTGGCTGATTGGGAGAGTTTGGAAAGTGCTGTGTTTCAAGGCAGAATCCTGTTCTGTAGCCATAGGTTTTGCCCTTTTTGCCGGGATATTTTCCATCCAGGAAATTGCCGGTATAAAATTGAATACCGGGTTGATCTGTGAATACCTCCAGCAAACGACCGCTTTCAGGTTCGAAAACAGATGCTGCAAGGAAAACATTTTGATCAGCCGGTTTATTAAGTACATAATTAATGTCGTACCCAAGTCCGAAGCGGATTTGCTGATCTTCACTGTTGATCCTTGAACCGATGGGGGTTGAAGTTCTGAAATCAAAAGGTGTATTGCCCACAGGCCTTAACTCCCCGGTAGGAATCAAGGTAGAATCAATTGGCGTGAAAAAATCGGCATTGAGTGTGAGTTGATGATCCAGAATAGTACCGTTTCCTGCTCCATGCAGGTTGAAATAACTGTGGTTTGTGAGGTTAATGATGGTTGGTTTATCACATTTCGCATCATACTGGATCACCAATTCATTGTCGTTGGTCAGGCGATATACCATTGATACGCTTAACTCTCCTGGATAACCTTCATCCATATCGGGAGAAACGAGCTTCAGATTCAATTCACCGGCATTTTTTTGGACTACATCCCACATTTTTTTGGAAAATCCGTTGACACCGCCATGCAGACTGTTCACACCATTATTTTGGGCCAGTTTGTAATGAATATCCCCGATGGAAAATTCTCCTTTTGCAATTCGGTTACCATATCTTCCGATAGAGGCGCCAAAATAGTTTTCTTTGGCATTGAGGTACCCGTTGATGCTGTCATAACCAAAAACAACATCCTCCTTTATCCCCTTTTTGTCAGGAACCAACCACGATACAATCCGGCCACCCCAGTTGGTTACAGTAATTTCCATCCCTTTTTGATTCTTTAAGGTATATAGTTTTACCTGCTTCCCATCAATTATTTTATCGAATGCCTGTGGATTGATGGTGGGTGGTACAGGCTTACTTGTGCACGAGAAAAGAAAAATTATCAGAAAGAACTGAAAGATCGCTGTTTTCATATTAGATGTTTTTGATTGATTTAAGAGAGAGAAAGAGGCTCTTCCAACCATTCAAAAATATAAATTATCCTGCATCATTTTGCATTCCTGAATATTTTTAAACCTATTCAAAATCAGTTCATTTTATGGACAGATTTTATATGTTTGTGATTCAAAATATTCAGGAATATTTTTCGATGGATATCGCCAGTATAAAATATTCTTTATCAATAAGATAAACTAATAAATTTAGCATGAAGAATGTATTATTATTCATGGCTTTCACGGTAGTGGTAGCCTCATGTACAAACGAAAAGAAAGTAATGAAAGAGATAAACCCATTTTACGAAACATACAGCGCTCCTTATGGAGTACCTCCCTTCGACAAGATTGAAAACAGGCACTATCTGCCTGCCTTCAAGGAGGGTATTGTCCAGCATAACCGCGATATTGAACAAATTGTCAACAATTCGGCTGCTCCTGATTTTGCCAATACCATTGTAGCATTGGATAAAAGCGGGGATCTGCTCAGCAGGGTTTCTACCGTGTTTTTCAATGTGAAAGAGGCCAATACCAACGATTCTATTGACAAGATTGCTGAGGAAGTAGCGCCATTGCTTTCGCAGCATACTGACGAAGTTTATCTGAACAAAAAACTCTTTGCGAAAGTAAAAGTTGTGGAAGGTCAGGCTAATATGCTCAATCTTGACCGGGAACAAAGCAGACTTTTGGAGGAAATTTACAAACGTTTTGTTCGCGGGGGGGCCAATCTTGCCACAGACAAGAAGGAAGAGTTCAAAAAGATCAACGCCGAACTTTCGCTGTTGGAATTGAAATTTGGTAACAACATGCTTGCCGAAACCAACAACTTCAAATTGGTGGTTGACAAAAAGGATGATCTGAAAGGATTACCTGAAGCAGTGGTGGCCGGTGCAGCAGACGAGGCCAAAGCCAATAAAATGGATGGTAAATGGATCTTCACACTGCAAAAGCCGAGCTGGATCCCGTTTTTGACCTATTCAGAAAAGAGAGACCTCAGGGAAAAATTGTACAAAGCCATGTACAATCGCAGCAACAACAACAATGAATTCGACAACAAAAGTGTCATCAACAAAATCGTCAATCTGCGTCTGCAGAAGGCCAATATGTTGGGCTTTGAAACCTGGGCCGCTTATGTATTGGACGATTGTATGGCCAGGAACGCGAAGAATGTCTACGATCTGATTGGAAAAGTTTGGACGCCGGGATTAAAACGTGCCAAGGAAGAGGCAAAAGACATACAGTCCATGATCGATCGTGAAGGTGGTAAATTTAAACTGGCAAGCTGGGATTGGTGGTATTACTCTGAAAAAGTTAGAAAGGAAAAATATGACCTTGATGAAGAGCAGGTACGTCCTTATTTCGAATTGACCAATGTAAGGGAAGGAGCATTTGCTGTTGCCGGTAAATTGTACGGGCTCACCTTCAAACAGATACAAAATATGCCACTTTATCATCCTGAATGTCAGGTTTTTGAAGTAAAGGACAAGGACAGTTCGCTCGTTGGAATTTTGTACATGGATTTCTTTCCGAGGGCATCAAAAAAAGGCGGTGCCTGGATGAACAACTACAGGGACCAGTTCCATTATACGGGTGAGGCGGATGTTCGCCCGGTTGTTTCCAATACCTTCAATTTCTCAAAACCTACCGGAGATAAACCTGCTTTGTTGAGTTTTGATGAAGTGGAGACCCTGTTTCATGAGTTTGGACACGGACTGCACGGACTGCTTTCTAAATGTCATTACAGAACATTGTCAGGGACTTCTGTATCCCGCGATTTCGTGGAGTTGCCTTCACAAGTGATGGAACATTGGGCTGTCGAGCCTGAAGTGCTTAAAATGTACGCGAAACATTACAAGACAGGGGAGGTGATTCCTCAGACTTTGGTGGACAAAATTATCAAAGCGGGGAAATTCAACCAGGGATTTATTACAACGGAATTTCTGGCTGCAGCCATTCTTGACATGGATTATTCAACCGTAACCAAAGCGGGGGATATTGATGTCGAAAAATTTGAACAAACATCCATGGAGAAGGCCGGTTTGATTCCTGAAATCATTCCGCGTTACCGTTCAACCTATTTCAACCATGTATTTCCGGGAGGATATTCCAGCGGTTATTACAGCTACATCTGGGCCGCAGTGCTGGATTGCGATGCTTTTGAGGCCTTCCTGGAAAAGGGTAATATTTTCGATCAGGAGGTCGCTACCTCTTTCCGTAAAAATGTTCTGGAACGCGGAGGAACCGAAGAAGCCATGAAACTTTATGTCAATTTCAGGGGAAAAACGCCGGGAATTGAACCACTTCTCAAAAAACGGGGGTTGAATTAAATATCTGATAATAAATATTTTATCTGATAATTCCTTTGAGTTTCCTTTGTGTTATCCTTTGGGACCTTTGTGGTTAAAATCTGAATCTTACCACGATGGTCTCGAAGGTATTACATGTCACTTTTTCCACAAATCAAATGGGGAAGGCCAAAAATGAATCAATTATCCGACTGGATTGGAACATTTACTTTAGCGAATTCGTTACAATAAAAAGACGATACGAGTGGATTTTACGCAGGTATGAATCATAAGATTTAACTTTTTGAAGGACCGTTTTAAAAAATATGTAGTATTTCTGTTGTTGATTTCATTTGGCTGGCTTTTTGCAAACCAGGCAATGAACACACACTCGCATCTGCTTTTGGGCGGACAGGTCATTACGCACGCCCATCCATACACTCCGGATAAGGGCTCTCACTCCCCGTTTCAGTCCCACAAACATCTGCCATCCGTTGCTTTTTTTCTGGAGCTTATAACCAG
>JAVHPO010000265.1:0-2422 GCA_036170635.1 Prolixibacteraceae bacterium
GAGGTATCCCTACTATGGTGGCGGGATATATTGCGCCCTTCCGGTGGGTGATGCAGGTAACATGAAATTTGGGATACCAATCAGCAAGTGAATAAAAACCGGTATGATCGCCAAAAGGACCTTCCCAAACCAGCTCTTCTGCGGGATCAACATATCCTTCAATAACGATGTCTGCGTCATCCGGCACTTCCAGATCGTTGGTCAGGCATCCAACAAGCTCAACTTTCTTTTTCCGAAGAAACCCGGCCAGCATGTATTCGTCAATTTGGTCCGGAAGTGGCGCCGTTGCCGCATAAGTATAGGCAGGATCTCCTCCCAAAACTACGCATACAGGCATCTTCATGCCGGCTTTTTTATATCCCTGGTAGTGTCGGGCGCCGGTTTTGTGTTTGTGCCAGTGCATTCCGGTAGTATCCGGTCCTAAAATTTGCATCCGGTACATTCCCACATTGCGAACTCCCGTTTCCGGATCGCGTGTAACGACTCCGGGCAGCGTCACAAAAGGTCCGCCGTCGGCTGGCCAGCAAGTGAGAACAGGCAGTTTAGTCAAATCAGGTGTAGACATCACGATCTCCTGACACCTACCTCTGCCACTCTTCTTTTTAGGCATCCAGGAGGCAATCCTTGAGAGCAAAGGAAGCAACCTTAATTTGTCCAAAAGACTCCCGGCAGGACCGGCCAGTTGTTTAAATAACTCTTCCAGTTCTGAGCCGATAGCGTCAAGCGAGGTATGTCCAAGCGCCAAACAAATGCGGGTTTCCGAACCAAATGCATTGATCAAAAGAGGAAAATCCGTTCCGTTGTTTTCGAACAAAAGAGCCTTTCCTCCTCCCTGAGATTTGGAGATGCGGTCAACAATTTCTGTGATTTCCAGAACGGTATCAACCCTTAGTTTGATTCTGACAAGTTCATCATTGCGCTCAAGTATTTCTACAAAATCGTTTAAACCGTTGTATGGCATAAATGAATTTAAATTCCAGCTTTGTTTTTGAAGAACTCCAGTGTTTCTGAAGATGGCCTTTCCAACGGCAAATTGTACATCCTGTCCCAAACCAATTGGGCAAGAACACCCAAGGAGCGACTAACACCAAACATGACCGTATAGAAAAAGTGTTCTGTAATTCCGTAATGCTGAAGCAAAGAACCTGAGAATGCATCTACATTGGGCCAAGGATTCTTAATCTTGCCAAGCGATTTCAGAATTGGAGGGACGATATCGTAAAGGTGATTGACTGTATCAACCATGGGATCATTTCCTACATATTTTTGAGCAAATATCTGCTGCGCGGTAAAACGGGGATCTGTCACCCTAAGTACAGCGTGTCCGTAACCGGGAACGACCTGACCAGAGGAGATTGTCTTTCTGACATAGGCTTCAATTTTCTCCCTTTCTTCCTCCTTATTTTCACAGACACCTATCTCTTCCTGCATCTCAAAAATCCAGTTGATCACCTCCTGGTTGGCATATCCATGCAACGGTCCTGCCAATCCAAGCATACCTGCAGCGTAGGAGTAATAAGGATTACTCAGCGCCGACCCAACAAGATGGGTCGCATGGGCAGATACATTGCCGCCTTCGTGGTCGGCATGAATCATCATGTACATCCTGAAAAGGCGATACACTTCGTCCTGGTCGTATCCCATCATATGGGCAAAATTGGCAGCCCAGTCGAGGTTTGGATCCGGAGGAATGAACTTTCCGTCTTTAAAATTACGCCGATAGATATATGCAGCAACAACCGGAAGACGGGCAATCAGGTCCATTACGTCTTCGAAAGTAGTGTCCCAATAATCATTTTTATGCAATCCATCCCTGTGTGCCTTTTGAAACTTTGACTCGGTTGCCATGGCAAGAATGGCAGTACTGAACTGAGTCATAGGTTTACTGGTAAGCGGCATCGCATCCATAATATCCATCACGTGTTCGGGTAACTCACTGCGTCTTACCCACTCTTTGCTCAGGGCGTCAACTTCCGCCTTGGTCGGAATCTCATTCAATAGAAAAAGGTAGAACAGACCTTCAGACAGAGGTTCCCCCTCAGGCCTGACTTTTGGTAATTTTTGCTGTATCTCGGGAATCGTATATCCACGGTAGGTTATACCTGTATTTGGGTCAAGCTTTGAAGTGACGGTAAGCAGACCGGTAATCCCTTTCATTCCGGTAAGTACCTGGTTTATGGCAACCGACTCAAGTACAGTGCTTCCAAATTCACTGATCAAACGTTTTACGACAAGGCGCTCTTCTTCACCCTTCTTCAAAAGTTTTTGTTTAATGTAATCCATAAAGAGTTAATTATGTTAGTTATCTATATCCATGAACTCACAACCTTCACCGCTCCAAAAAACTGTTTTGAAGATCTTTCCGATATGCAGGTGAAAATTACACAAAAAATGAATCAATTTATATATTTATCTAACATTG
>JAVHPO010000266.1:0-12317 GCA_036170635.1 Prolixibacteraceae bacterium
CAACAACCAACCCAGCTAAATTCAAATCAATTATCAAACAAAAGGTAGATAACCTCATAGCTCAATAATTGATGGAATTTCTGACCAATCTATTGGAAAACAGCACGATACCATGGCTTTCGGCATTTATACTTGGTTTAATGACAGCAATCAGTCCTTGTCCTCTGGCGACAAACATAACGGCGGTCGGTTTTATTAGCAAGGAGATTGACAACCGGAACCGCGTTTTTGTGAATGGGCTGCTTTATACGCTGGGACGTGCTATTTCTTATACAGCCATCGCACTGATCATCTATTTGGGCGCTGATCAGTTTAAATTTGGCGGCTTCTTTCAACGATACGGGGAAAAAATATTGGGACCTTTGCTGATTCTGATCGGATTGTTTATGCTGGATGTCATCAAAATAAAATTCCCGGGGATAAGCCGCCTTACCTCCAAAATGGAAAATAAAACCCACCGGGGGTATTTCGATTCCATTCTTTTGGGAATGATATTTGCACTGGCTTTCTGTCCGTATAGCGGTGTTCTCTATTTTGGAATGCTCGTCCCAATAACAGTATCAAGCGCTTCCGGACTGTATTTGCCCTTCGTCTTTGCCCTGGCTACCGGGATTCCAGTAATTATCTTTTCGTGGATGTTGGCCTTCTCGGTAGGTTCCATAGGAATAGCCTACAAGAAAGTGAAGAATTTTGAAATCTGGTTCCGGCGGATAGTGTCAATTTTGTTTATTGTCGTGGGGTTTTATTATATCATTTTCAGGTTATTATGAAACTTATGATTTTACAGCGAAAGTTTTATCTGCCAATTCTACTATTACCAATCTGGTACCTGATTTACCATAACCTCCAAACTGTGGCAGATTGGTTCATTGACGTTGTATTGGGAATGACAAAAGGAGAACATATTACCGAAGCTTTACGGTTTTTTGTCTTCGAGTTCCCAAAGGTCATGCTTCTGCTAACCCTGATCATCTTCATTGTGGGTATTATCCGTACTTTTTTCACGCCCGAACGCACCAGAAAAGCGTTGGAAGGGAAGAAAACATTTACAGGCAATGTGATGGCCGCAACCCTGGGGATTGTCACCCCATTTTGTTCCTGCTCCGCTATTCCTTTGTTTTTGGGTTTCATCGAATCGGGTGTTCCACTGGGTGTTACCTTCTCATTTCTGATTGCAGCCCCAATGATCAATGAAGTGGCCGTCATTCTTTTGTATGGTTTGTTTGGGTGGAAGGTTGCAGCAATTTATGTTGGAACTGGATTGGTCATAGCTATCTCTGCAGGTTGGATCATTGGTCTGCTAAAACTGGAAAAATGGGTTGAACCCTGGGTGTACCAAACACATTTGGGCGAGAGTGGAATTGAGGAAGAGCAATTGACCTTTGCAAAACGTATCCATCTCGGATATGGAGCCGTAAAAGAAATTGTTGGTAAAGTTTGGATCTATGTCGCACTTGGAATTCTCGTAGGCGCAGGAGCACATGGATATGTACCGGAAGAATTTATGGCATCGCTGATGGGCAAATCGGCATGGTATTCTATTCCTCTTTCAGTTTTAATCGGTATTCCACTCTATTCCAATGCTGCAGGAATTGTTCCGATAGTTTCAGTGCTGATTGAAAAAGGGGCTTCATTGGGAACTGCTTTGGCCTTTATGATGTCGGTCATTGGTTTGTCGCTTCCTGAAATGGTGATTCTTAGAAAAGTCTTGAAACTACCGTTGATATTCACCTTTATCGGCATTGTGGGATTCGGCATCATGATTGTTGGATATTTGTTTAACTATATCTTTTAAAAAATGCAAACAACTGAAAGACCAACGCTACAAACCTTTCATATTGAAGGAGTAAGGCATATAACCCCGGACAATGCACTTGAAGCCATTGAAGCAGGAGATGCTGTATTGATTGATGTCCGCGAACTAAGCGAAGCAAGACTTGAGAAAATCCCGCTTGACCGCCTCTTAAACCATCCTATGTCGGTGATCATGGATCGGTTACCCTATATTTCCAAGGCGCAAAATATTATCTTGATCTGTCAGGGCGGGATTCGAAGCGTTAAAGTTGCCAATCTATTGAACAGACAGGGATACCCCAATGTTGCTAATCTGGAAGGTGGTATTACTTTGTGGAAAGCACAAGGATTACCAATCGAAAGCAGTATATCAGCCGGTGTATGCGGGTGCCATTCAGCACCTACACAGGTATTTCTGGATGAAAAAGGGAAGGAGTTTTACCGGCATGTAGGGTTTTTCCCCGAAGAAGAATTGATAAAAGTGCTAAAAACAAGAGGAGTCAAATAATTTTTATCTTTAGCTCAAACTTTTCAACCAAACTATCATGCCCCTGCTTATTGTCGGAATCGGATTTGTGATCCTTTTGATCCTGATCGGCAAATTCAAACTCCATGCTTTTCTGGCGCTTTTGATTACCTCCTTTGCCGTAGGTTTGTTAAGCCATATGAACCTGCTCGACATCCTGGATTCTGTTCTAAAAGGTGTAGGAGATACCATGGGTAAAGTGCTCCTGATCCTGGCGTTTGGGGCAATGCTCGGAAAGATCCTGGAGGAGAGCGGCGCGGCGCATACCATCGCCTTTCGGATGATCGACCTCATGGGGTTGAGGAATATTCAATATGCCTTGATGATTACCGGCTTTTTTGTCGGATTGCCGATGATGTACAATGCCAGTTTCCTGGTACTGATCCCGCTCATTTTTACCTTCGCCGTCATCACCAGGTTACCGCTTTTGTGGCTGGCAATCCCCCTTTTATCCTCGCTCTCCGTGACCCATTGCTTTCTGCCTCCCCATCCAGCACCCACCTATGTTTCATTTATTTATGAGGCCAATGTCAACAAAGTGCTTCTGTATGGGTTGGTCCCGATGGTTCCCGCTTGCCTGATTGGGGGAATCTGGTTCTCCCGTTTTTTTAAAAATATTAAACTGGTGCCGCCACCCGAACTCTTCAGGGAGAGACATTTCGAAAAGAGTGAACTCCCCGGATTGGGAATCAGCATTTTGTGTGCAATTACCCCGATTATTTTGATGCTGCTTGGTGCACTAACGGATATAACTGTTGGTGCACCCCCTGCGAAAGCGGAACTCACCAAACTTGGCATCGACAGCATCACGGGATTTTATTTGCAGCATTTTACCCAAAATGGATGGAGCAGTCACCCGGCCAACGCATTGGCATTGCTTCTCACCTTCTTCAAATTCCTGAGCGATGCCAATGTTGCGCTGTTTACGGCAGTCATTGTTGCCATTTTCACACTTGGACTGAGAAAAGGCAATTCGATGGAGAAAGTAATGGCCACCGCTTCAAGCTCAATCGGTGCCGTTTCGATGATTGTTTTGATCATCGCGGCAGGCGGTGGTTTCTCGCAGGTACTGAAAGACAGCAATGTGATTGCCTACATCCGTTCCATTTCGGATACTTTTCACATGAACCCCTATTTGATGGCATTTGTGGTTGCCTCTATTTTCAGGCTGGCCATCGGATCAGCCACCATTGCCACACTTACAACCGCCCCCATCATGTTCCCGATTGTGCAGCAAACCGGGGCCTCGCCCGAATTGATGGTGCTGGCAACGGGTGCAGGAAGTGTGATGTGGTCGCACTTCAACGATTCAGGATTCTGGATGTTCAAGGAGTATTTTGGATTATCTGTGAAACAGACCTTCAAAACCTGGACATTGATGGAATCGGCAATTGGGGTGGTCGGGATTTTGACGGTGTTAATGATGAGCTGGTTTATTTAATTCCAATTTACCACGAATCTGATGATAAAAATCTGAATGATAAAAACAATAAATTTAGGATTATCCCCTGACGGGGAAAATGCATCTCGATACATCTCTTTTTATTGAGCTTAATGCCCTGACGGGCAAAAGAATGATCATTTAATTAAATCTGCTGACAAATGAAAAAAAACAGTTTCAAAATTGCTGAAAGCATCTTCATCTCCCTGTTATTAATCAGTACAATTCAACTGAATGGTAAATCCATTAAAAATTTCCCGACCAAACTAAAGACCAGCCTCAACGCTTATTCCTTCAGCAAACCTCTTCTTAGCGGAGAGATGAACCTCGACCAACTGATCGAATTTTGCGCGCTCAACCAGATTGATGCCGTTGATCTGACCGCCTATTATTTTCCGGGTTACCCGGAAGTGCCTTCTGATGAATATCTCTACCACATCAAGCAGAAAGCATTTTTGCTCGGCGTTGAGATCAGTGGCACCGGGGTTCGCAATGATTTTACGGAACAGGATCCTGCTAAGCTGAAAGCGAGTGTCGATCTGGTCAAAAAATGGATTATCGCCGCTGAAAAGATCGGGGCCCCCGTGATCCGCGTCTTTTCAGGAGCTGCCGATCCGAAAGGATTATCGCGTGCCGAAGCAGTGGATCAGGTAGTCAGGATGATGAGCGAATGTGTGGCTTTTGGTAAGGCACATGGCGTGGTGGTGGCCATCCAAAACCACAACGATTTTATCAAAACAGCCGATCAGGCCATCGAAATCATCCAACGTGTCAATTCCGAATGGTGCGGTTTAATCCTTGACATTGGAAGCTACCGAACCGGAGATCCATACAAGGAAATTGCGCAATCCATCCCCTTTACCGTGAACTGGCAGCTCAAGGAGAACCTGTTTGTGAACGGTATTGAGCAAAAGACGGATCTCAACAAATTGATGACCATCATTCAGGCTTCCGGCTACCGCGGATACCTCCCTCTGGAAACTTTGGGGGAAGGGGATCCAAAAATCAAAGTGCCACTGTTTCTGAAAGAGATAAGAAATGCGCTGAAAACCATCGGTCATTGAAATGAGAGAATCATCCTTAATCTTTGTTAAAAATTTCGAAGTTGATTGAACCTTTTTGATTAGCAACAATCTAACAGACAGTTTTGGTAAAATTCGAAATGTATATTTTAAAAAAGTAAAGAGTATGAAAACAAAAATTTTTATGGTAGTCGTGCTAATGAGCCTTTCTACCTTACTTATCGCCCAAACGGCAGAACCAGTGGCTAAAAAATTTCGCGGCATGGAGCGTCCTGCAATGGCTATGCGGATGAAAGCAATGCATGGTGGCAATCAGGGCCTCAACCTGACCGATGCCCAAAAAGAGGCTTTCAAAGCAAATGTGCTTGCCACACAAAAGCAACTTCAACCCCTTCGGAATGCACTGGGAGAGGCTAATGCACACCAAAAAACGCTTGTAACTGCTGAAAAGCCCGATTTTGGAGCCATCAACAAAAACATCGAAAAAATTGGTGGAATCCGTGTCGAGATGGCCAAGATCGAGGCAAAAAATCGTTTGGATATGCGTGCACAACTGACGGATGAGCAGAAACTAAAATTCGACCTTTTCAAGCATGGAATGAGGCAAGGGAAAGGGCCTAAAGGTCCGAAGGGTCCAAAAGGAATGATGTGAATACTATTCATTCATAAAAAATGAGCAATTTATTTGCTCATTTTTTATGAATGCCTTCTTCGAACATTTTTAAAAGTACGGCAATAAATCCACGGGTATCAAAATTTGGTTTTACCTGATTGATACTCCCACAGAAAGTAATTTTCTTAGCCGGACAATAGGCAATCAGGGAGCCCCAAAAACCTGCATGCCCAAAGTAAGTATCCCCATTGAAATTATATTGGAATAATCCTAATCCATAATAACCAATCTTGCCCGTTCCGGTTATGTGAGAGATGGTACTGGTCATTTCTCCAAGCGTCTTTGCGCTCTTAAAGAGCTTGCCTTCAAAGAGTCCATTCAAAAAGAGCGCGAGATCAGATGTAGTTGATACCACTCCCCCTCCGGCCCAATCATAGGAGGTATTGAGTTTCCGGGTTATGTCTAACTTCCCCATAAATGAATGTGCCATCTTCCCATTCCCTGCTGGCGGTTCAAAATATTCAAAATAACTGTTTTTCATGCTAAGCGGCTCAAAAATCCGTAGACGAAACTGTTGCGCGAGTGTTTGTTTCGCAATTTTTTCTACAATCAGGCCCAGCAAGACAAAGTTCACATCCGAATAATAATAACCACTGTCAGGAACAAAGTGAGCATCCTCATGCAGTCCATATTTGTAATACCTTTTCATCAGTTTCTCCGGATTCCATTCTTGCCGTTTGTGAATAAATTCATTGGCGTAAAACCGAAATGAGGCATCCGTAAAAATATCCGCGAGTCCACTCCTATGCTGCAACAATTGCTTGATTGTAATGGAATTCCCATAAGGTTTTCCCTTGAAGTAACTCAAATCATTAACCCTGACAAAAGGCACATCCTCTAAGTACCTGGAAATCTGATCTTCAATATTTAAACAACCTTCCTCCTGCATTTGAAGGATAACCGTTGCAGTCAACATCTTGGTGATACTGGCTATTTTAAACTGATTGTCCTTCTCTGCCGGTATCGATTTTCCATCAGAAAATCCAACCGCCTCACAGAATGTAGATTCAGGATTTGAAAGATAAATCTGAATACTATGAACCGGATTTCTCCCTTCCGGCTTTAGATATTGATGCATTATTTTCTTCAAAGCCTCTGCCTGCTGTCCTGAACATATTGTTCCAATAGCAAGTAAACCAATCAGTAGAAAATAATATTTCTTCATTTTATGAAATTTCGCTTCAACGCCTTGAAAATATTTATTAAAAATACTCATTGTACCCGACACATTTTGCATCTGGTTTATTCTCAACAAAAATTAAAAAATTTAGTATGTTTTGAATATCTATTTTTCTGCAAATTATATTTCGCCTCAACAACATAAGAAGATTGTGATTATTTTTAGATATTGATTAAAGTGCCAGACTTATGAAAACCCTTCTTGCTTTTTCGATCCTTATTTTTTCTATTCTGTTCTTTGCCCCCGTGTCATCCGACGCCAAAAAACCCATCAGAATCCTTGTTGTGACTGGTGGACATGGTTATGACAAAGTCCCGTTTAATGAAATGCTTGCCAGCCTGGGTAAGGATATTACCAGCCAGATAGTGGAATTTCCGGCTGCCTTCGATCAGTTTCTTCCTGAAAACAGGGGAAATTACGATGTGCTGGTTTTCTACCACATGTGGCAGAAGATTACCCCCGAGCAGGAGAAAATATTCGCCGAATGCATCAGGGAAGGGAAGCCACTGGTTGTACTCCACCACAGCATTTGCGCCTTCGACGAATGGCCGGAATACTGGAACATCGTTGGAGGAAAGTATTTTCATAAACCTACTACCGTGGATGGAAAGGAATATGCGGCCTGCACCTATATTCACGACATTCACTTCATGGTCAATGTAGTCAACAAAAAACACCCGGTAACAAAAGGGGTGAAAGATTATGAAGCCTTCGATGAGACCTACAAAGGATATTATGTGGCAAAAGGAGTTGAACCGCTCTTAACCACCACAGAAAAATCAAGTAATCCCATCATCGGCTGGACATGGCACTACGGCAAGGCAAGGGTAGTTACCCTGCAAAGCGGGCATGCCGCGCCAACCTTTCGGGATACCAATTTCAGAAAGCTGCTCAAACAAGCGATCGAATGGAGTTCCGACAGATAGTTGGTAAAGCAGT
This sequence comes from Prolixibacteraceae bacterium, assembly GCA_036170635.1. GTDB lineage: Bacteria > Bacteroidota > Bacteroidia > Bacteroidales > Prolixibacteraceae > CAINVV01. Next base: position 7,576 of record JAVHPO010000266.1, read on the forward strand.
TGAACTGCTTTACCAACTATCTGTCCGGAACGGAGATGCAGGCAGATTGGCTTTGTTGTACAGGTTTACTTTCGGATTGGCGTTCCAGCCATACCGTACAGCCTGTGGATTTGTGACCTCCTTGTTTGAGACCACAATTGTATTCCCTTCTATTTTGGCCTCCGCATGTACGAAATTCTTATCAACCCCCGCAATGGCAAAACCGGTTAAATCACCCTCTTTAGCGACTAGCCCCTTGCCGGTTTCACTAAAACTAACGCGTATTTTATCTCCTTCTATCAGGTAATAGTCGTAAAGAGGACCGGAATAATCTACCTTCTCCCCATATACCTTGCCGATTGCTGCCAGTGCCAACCGATGACCAATCTCCTGTTTATTTTTGGGATGAATGTTGCCCATGTCCAGTGGATCTGCATTGTCAATGGCAACTGCCATGGCCGTATTGGGAACAGAAAGATTCTGAAGTTGCGCCTCACGGACCAAGGTCAAACCTTTGGCTGCTGCAGGCTCCGTATCGTAAGTTTTGGCATAATTGGCCAGTTGCACATAAAGAAATGGAAACTCACCCTGACCCCACGCGCTTCGCCAGTCTGCAATCAAAGTTTCCATCAGTTCGCGGTAAACCTGCACCGAATTAGCGTTCGATTCGCCCTGGTACCAGATGGCGCCGCGAATGGCATAGGGTACAAGCGGTGCAACCATTCCGTTGTAGAGAACACACGGATTGTGCTGATCGACCCTTGGGTCCCTGTTCTTGGGAGCTCTAAGTTCATCCTTACCATCAGCTTTGGCTTTTGCCGCATCAATTTTCCATTTGTCGACCTGTGCCTGATAATTCAGCAAATCCTGAAGTGATGGCAGATATTCGGACTTTTTCTTCAGGTAGTTATCGAGTAAAAACTTAAGATTGAGATGCGCTTCCATGGCTGGTTTGCTGATCCATGCTTCTGCAGTACTTGCCCCATACGCCGTTGTAATCAGCCCGATTGGAACCTTATACTTTTGATAGAGTTCACGCCCAAAGAAATATGCGGCTGCCGAAAAATGGCCAACAGTTTCCGGTTGTGTAAGTTCCCATTTCCCCTCTACTTTCTCCTGAAGATCATCGGTTGGGGTATAGGCCGTATCAAAAACCCTGATTTCAGGAAAATTCGCATTGGCAATCTCCTCCTTTTCATTGAATACCCCGCACCAGTATCTATCCTCCCGGGCAACGGTCATGTCCATGTTCGACTGTCCTGAACACAACCAAACCTCTCCAACGTAGATATCATTGATGGTTATGGTGTTCTCCCCCTTGATGGTCATTTGGAATGGACCGCCAGCTTTAAAGGGGTTCAGACGAACCATCCACTTCCCCTCTTTACCGGCAACAACCGATTGCTCCTGTGCGCCAATTGTTACCACCACGGTTTCACCCGGACTGGCCTTTCCCCAAACGGGGACAACGCGCTCTCTCTGCAATACCATGTGGTCCTGAAATGGACTTGCCGGCACTACAACCGCAAAAAGTTGATCGGTTATGCAGAGAAAAAGAGCAATTGCGACCGAATACCTTCCAAAACTTTTAATTATTGAGTTTTTCATTGTGCCGTTATTTGAGTTGATACATTTCACTCCCCGCCAACAGAAAGCATCCCAACCCATAATCCTCAAAATTTGGAATACGATCGTAGGAGGTGGGCTGACTGTCGGATGGCTGTTTGCCTGTTCCCTGAACATGTCCCAAGAAACCGTTGGGATGAACCGCGTCGTTTACCATGGCGTTCCAGGCTTTGAGGACAATCGGCTGATATCTCTTTTTGCTTAGTATTCCATGATTGATTCCCCAGGCCATGCCATAGGCAAAAAGGGCAGTCCCGGTCAGCTCCTTGCCTCCGTAATTATTGGGATCATGCAGGCTTGCATTCCAAAAACCATCCGTTCGCTGAATCGGGATCAAAGCCTTGGCCATTTTTACAAATGTCTGCTGGTACTCTTTGCGGTGAGGGGCATCTTTGGGCACAATCTCAAGAACCCTCACCAGGGCAGCCAACACCCAACCATTGCCTCTTGACCAGTAGCAATCTTCCCCGTTGGGTTCTTTGTATGGAGGAACAAAATCCTTGTCACGCCACCATAGATTATCTTTTGGATTGTAGAGTCCCTTCCCACCCTGAATATTTTTGCTGTGGTTGTACATTTGGTACATCCGTTCGAAATAGCGGTTGTCTTTGTACAATACGCCCAATTTGGCGTAGACAGGCATCGCCATTTGGAGGGCATCAATCCAGGTCCAATCGTCAATTTTTTCTGATGCCAGCATCAGATCAACGGATGCTTTCAAATCTTTGACCCGCTCCGGTTTCTGGTCAACCAGGTACAGATCGATGTAGGTCTGACCGCAGCACTGGTTGTCGGCATTCCTGGTCTGAACTCCTCCGTTCAGTCCCCATTTGTGCGATTCGCCCCAGGCAACGGCATAGTCATAATAGGCTTTGTCGTGGTTCAGTCCGTACAATGCCATGAGCCCTTCGTAATAGACAGCACGTGTCCAGATATGGCTCGGGCGGGTCTTGTCATTGATTATCACTTGTCCCGGATCCGGCCATTTGGCCATGAACCAGGCGTTGGCCAGGATCATTTTGTCCATAATCTCCTTTTGGGAAGGCAGATTTTGAGCCTTGGATATTCCGGTCACGAGGACAGCCGCAATCAGCAGGAATAAGAATTTAAGGTTTTTCATAAAATGTTACTGGTTGATTTTAAAATTTTATTTTCATATTATTTAACTGAAATACACTATTCTATATTAAATATCTTCATTCAATATTAGTTCCTTCCGTCCGAAAAAATCCAAATTCTTTTTTATAAATGCTACCGCGGACGGTGATCATCTTTCATTTCTTCACCCGGGGTTACGCTCCTTCGTCGCTCACCCCGGATTACAAGATCGGTCGTCCCTGACGGGACTGAGCTCCAATTTGTCAATCAAGCCGTTTGGACTCATTGAATCCTTCGACTTCGCTCAGGTACTGGTTCTTCGTCTTCTCCTAGTCTCCAAGTCCCTCAGTCCCCTAGTCTGCTTCCGTCATCCCCGTCGTCCAAGTCATCCAAGTCATCCCAGTCGTCCTAGTCATCCCCGTCATCCAAGTCATCCCAGTCGTCCAAGTCATCCCCGTCTCCCCGGCTCCTTCATTTTTTCATCGAAATACGGAAAAGCCCTGAGGCATGCGGTTTGATATTTTGGACAAATTCACCTTTGAATTTTCCAACCTGCTTGCCCGACCAGAGGTCTGTTATGGTGCAGTATCCATTGATTCCGAGCTGCTCAAGAGGAACCGATATCTTTTTCTCCTCCATTGCATTCGGAACAACCTGATCTGAAATATTGAAAAGCGCCAGGAATTTGTCTCCGTTTTTTGGATCCGTGGCTATCCAGGCAACCATTCCATCTTTACCAAATAACTGCCCGTTCCCCGTACTGTGCTGATTCACATACAATACCTCTTTGTTTGTAATCAGAGACAAAGTAAAGGCATCGTTGTCGGGCAGATTTCCGCCAAACATCAGCGGGGAGCGAAAAATGGAGAAGAGGGTCATCATGGTAATTTGTTCGTTTTTTGTCAAGCCACTCATCCGGTCGTTGCCCCGCTCCGCACGGATTCCGATGTGGCCGAGCGGCAACATGTCGCAATCCGGGAAGTGGCCATCTCCGATATGGGACGACCATCGGTTACAAACCTCAAACTCCTCTTTAAGCTGTTTCCAGTTATCCCACAGATCGTTAACTATCCGCCACATGTTGGCATTGGATTGGATATGCTCCCGGTTGTCGACAGGTGTTTCGCCCGGAGAGGTACTCAACACAATTTTACGTCCGCATTGGTCGATCGCTTTCCTGATCAATTCGATTTCTATCTGGTGGTAAAAAGGTGCCGAAAGGTCATCGATTTTGATAAAATCCAGCCCCCATGAGGCGTACAGGTTAAAGAGCGAATTGTAATATGCCTGGGCTCCCTCTTTTTGCGCATCCACGGTATACATATCCTTCAACCATTTGCAGAGATGGTCGGTATTGTAGATATCCGCAGCTTTTGCCTTGCTTCCCATAATCGGTGTATTTCGTTTCACCGCCTCTTTGGGGATTCCACGCATGATGTGGAATCCAAATTTCAGTCCTTTGCTATGAATGTAATCTGCAATCGGCTTGAATCCTGCCCCATTGGCAGCAGACGGAAACCTAACGGGACTGGGCAGAAACCGGCCATATTCGTCCATCACAAAAGAAGGATCCTTCTCGTTGTAGCCATGTGCCTTGTCGTTGTCGACATACCAGCGGATGTCGATGACGATGTACTCCCACCCGAATTTCTTCAGGTTGGCAGCCATGTAGTCGGCATTGGCCTTTACCTCGCTTTCGACAACCGTTGGACCGTAGCAATCCCAGCTGTTCCAGCCCATGGGAGGGGTTGGGGACCAGGAGAGGAAGTCTGATTTCTGACCGGAAGAAATTAGGCTCCACACGATCAAATAGTAACAAAAAAAGAAAAGCTTTTTCATAATAAGAATAGTTTATTTTATCCCCTGAGACTGTGTCCTAAAATTAATGAAATTAATCTATAATAAACATGTAATCAATAAATTGCTTCGTAAATCCCCCTACCAATGACAGATTTATGGATTGGTTGGGAAATCAGCAGATTGCTTCCCGCTTCGTTCCTCGCGGTTGCAATGACGGCGATTTTATATGTAGGGGGGTG
>JAVHPO010000267.1:0-5811 GCA_036170635.1 Prolixibacteraceae bacterium
TTCTGGCCTTCATTGCAGGAGGCCTAATTATATTTCTCTGGCAACAAAGACGCATGAGCGATCTAAGAAGTGCTCATGCTGCTCTGCTCAATGAGACAGAGAAACTTGGTCTGGCAAAACTAGCAGAAGCGGAAAAAAGCAAGTCGCTTTCCGAACAGCAGTTATCGACACTTGCGAGAGACTTTGCCGAGATAAAAACAGACCTTGCCGCGGAACGTCAAAAGAATGAAGAGTCCATCAGACTGCTGACCACCTCCATGGCAGAACTGAACCATGCAAAAAAGCAACTGACCGATAAAGCAGCAGAGCTGGAACAAATTCAGAAGCGCCTGACGATAGAATTCGAGAATGTCGCTCACAAGATCCTGAAAGAACACTCGGCTGAATTCACCACATTGAACCAGAAGAATATTGGTGATATCCTCTCCCCACTCAAAGAAAGGATTTCAACTTTCGAAAAAAAGGTGGAAGAGTCGTACGAGAAATCCCTGAGAGACCAGACGGATTTGAAAGTTGAACTAAAGAAACTGCAGGAGCTAAATGCCAAAATCGGAAACGATGCCCAAAATTTGACCAATGCCCTCAAAGGAGATGTAAAGAAACAAGGGAACTGGGGCGAGGTGGTTTTGGAAAGGGTGCTCGAAAGATCCGGCTTAACCCTCGGCCGTGAGTACGAAAGAGAAGTTGTCGACGAAAATAGTGACGGCAAACAGATCCGGCCCGATGTGATCATACACCTTCCTGATAAGAAACATTTGATCGTAGACTCTAAAGTTTCGCTCATCGCTTACGAAAGGCTGGTAAATGAAGCCTCTGATGAGCTGAGGGTACAGCACCTTGCCGATCACCTCAAGTCGTTGCGCTCACACATCAAAATGCTCTCAGACAAACATTATCCAACGGCCAAAAAACTGAATAGCCCTGATTTCGTCCTGCTCTTTTTGCCCATCGAATCCTCCTTCAGCATTGCCATTCAGGAAGATCAGGAGTTGTTCAATTATGCCTGGGACAACAAAGTGGTGATCGTGAGCCCATCCACTCTTTTGGCCTCCCTGCGAACCATAGCATCCATCTGGAAGCAGGAGAACCAGACCAAAAATGCGTTGGAGATCGCCTCACTGGGTGCCTCTTTGTACGACAAGTTTGTCAATTTCGTACAGGATCTGGAGAAGGTTGGAAAGGGAATCGAAACAGCTCAAACCAATTATGCCAATGCCCTGAACAAGTTGCACACAGGGAAAGGTAATCTGATCCGTACATCAGAAAAATTAAAGGATTTGGGGATCAAAACCCAAAAATCGCTTCCCGATTATCTGATTGAGGATGACAATCCGGAAGTATTGACCGAAAAGGGATCAGGTTTGCTCGAAGAGTAGCAAATGTCCTGCCACCAAAGTAGCCATAAAAAGAAAGAAGAGAAATTCTCTCCAGAATCCGCGCTTTCCTGCCATAAAAAAATAGGAGATCAGAAAAGAGACCGGAATTGTTGTAATGGCTATAACACCCAATCCGGTAGAAGATAGCAGAAACGCGGAAGGAATGCTAAGGCCCAACATCCAGTAGAGTATAATAAAATATTTCCTGGTACTCATTTTCCTTATACTGACCGAATTAACCAGTGAAATACTTCCTAAGGCCGATAACAAAAATATAAAGCCAGTTACAATCATGAAGCCTATATTGAAGATAAAATGATTGTTGACAGACTTCATCCCTGAAAAGATGGAGGAGACAAATGTCTGATCCGATCCCGAAACAAAGAGAAATGCCCAAAGCAAGAGCCATGGCAGAGCGATTCCGATGAGCGGAATAACCAGAAGCCTCCAGTTGTCGCTTTTCTGCAGGACAAAAATTGAGATGAGGATAAGCGGAAACAGCGTAATCACAGGCAGGTAAAAAAGCGCTCCGATAGAGAGTAAAAAGGAGGCATTAAAGGTGGAAGATATCTCATTTTTACGGTGATAGGTCGAGAAGATGAAATATACCGATAACAAAACGAACAAGGTTGCCGGATATGCCGGATGAAATGTTTGCAGCGATGGAAAGGAAGAGACAATGCTTACATAAAGAATTCCGGGCAGAAAGGTTCTCTGTTGCAAAAATTGGAATTCATAACTCAGCAAGGAGATAATCAGCGCATTCAATAGTATCAGTACAAATCCTGTTACCACGGGAAAGATTGAGGTTCCGGTATAAAATTTGGCAAAAAACGTATACAATGGCATCATCCCCTCACCAGGAATGGACACAAGTGAAACTGGCACCCTCAAAGGCTCCATCCAGAAGAGGAGGGTTACAATCGGGATCATTATCGCACTGTAAACATTTTTGTTGTTGAATAGCCACAAAAACATATCAGCCTATTTTAAATCAAAACCCAAATCGGTACGGTAATACATCGAATCAAAAAATATCTTGTCGGCATTCTTGTAACTAAGGGCAAGCGCTTCATCCATCGAGTCGGCAAGTGAACTAACGGCCAAAACACGTCCACCATTAGTTAGAACCATATCTCCTTCCAGCTTTGTTCCGGCATGAAATATCACACTATCTTCCACTGTCCCGAGGTGCTTGATTTTATTACCCTTCTCGTAGTTTCCGGGGTATCCGCCTGCCACAACCACTACCGTGACAGCGGTTCTGGGATCGATCACAAGGGATTTTTTGTCCAGATTTCCTTCTGCGACACCCTCCAAAAGATCGACCAGATCAGATTGAATGCGCATCATCACTGCCTCCGTTTCCGGATCACCCATTCTTACATTGTATTCAATCAGGTAGGGTTCTCCCTCGCAACTCATCAATCCCAGGAAAATAAACCCTTTGAAATCTATTTTCTCCTTACGCAAACCCCGAATGGTTGGAATCACCATGCGATCTTCCACTTTCCGCATAAACTCAGACGTAGCAAACGGCACAGGAGAAATGGCTCCCATGCCACCGGTGTTCAGCCCGGTGTCGCCTTCACCTATTCGTTTGTAATCCTTTGCCTCGGGCAATATTTTGTAATGAGTACCGTCTGTCAGCACAAAAACGGAACACTCCACCCCCGAGAGAAACTCTTCAATGACGACTGTTGCGCTTGCACTGCCAAAAAGGCCGTTCAGCATCTCCTGTAGTGAATGAATGGCTTCATGCAGGTGTTCTATGATCAGCACTCCCTTTCCGGCGGCCAGTCCATCGGCTTTCAGCACATAAGGAGCCTGCACGCTCTTCAGAAATTCAATGCCCTGATCAAGGTTTCCCTGATGGACTGTGAAATATTTCGCTGTCGGAATGCCATTCCTCACCATAAATTCCTTGGCAAACTCTTTGCTTCCCTCCAATCGGGCTCCCTGACTGCCGGGACCAATAACCGGTATTTTTTTCAGTTGCTCATCCGCCAGGAAAAAATCGTGAATGCCTGCAACCAAGGGAATTTCAGGACCTACCACAACCATCCGAATCCGGTTCTCGAGAACTGCCTCCCGGATTGCAGAAAAATCAGTTGTGTCAATCGCTAGATTTTGGCCCAGTGCGGCAGTTCCAGCATTTCCAGGGGCAATGAAAAGTTTGTCAAGTTTGCCACTTTGCTTCAGTTTCCAGGCAAAAGCATGCTCTCTCCCACCCGATCCTATGATTAAAATGTTCATTTTTTGTTGTATTGAGCGTACAAAATAAAGAAGAATTTCCTTTTAAATGAGAGGAAAGATACCTTTATGGATATTTATCTTAAATTTGAGTGAACTAAAGTGACTAAAGTTGGGACTCCCAACTGTTTTACCAATTTTGCTTGTAGCGAATTACTTTAGTCACTTTAGTTCGCTCTAGTTCACTTTAGTCACTTTTAAATAATATGACAAATCAACCAATTGTCGTCCTGGGAAGCACCAATACAGACATGGTGATCAAAACCACCAAGCTACCTCAACCCGGAGAAACCATTTTGGGGGGAGACTTTCTCATGAATCCGGGTGGAAAAGGGGCCAATCAAGCAGTTGCTGCTGCGCGTTTAAACGGAAATGTAACGCTCGTAGCAAAAACCGGTGATGACCTGTTTGGATCGCAATCCAAAAAACTTTTCCAATCAGAAAAACTGAATACCGACTTTCTCTTTACCGACCCGGAATCGCCTTCCGGAATTGCATTGATCACGGTGGATGAGCATGCAGAAAACTGCATTGTTGTCGCACCCGGGGCCAATGCCCGGATGCTGCGGGCCGATGTTGACAAAGCCGCAGAGGCCATAAGCAATGCCGTAATTACCCTGATGCAGCTGGAAATCCCTTTGGATACTGTCAGATATGCTGCTGAAATTGCATTTAATGCTGGCAAGAAAGTGATTCTCAATCCGGCACCAGCCCAGCTACTTCCTGATGAACTTCTAAAGATGCTCTACCTGATCACGCCCAACGAAACTGAGGCCGAATTGCTGACTGGCGTTCCGGTAAACGATGCCAAATCAGCTGAGACAGCGGCTCGTCTGTTGCTGGCAAAAGGGGTTCAGGTAGTCGTAGTCACACTTGGGAGTAAGGGAGCACTGCTGGTAACTGCCGAACAATGCCAATTGATTCCAACTTTGAAGGTAAAAGCCATAGACACCACTGCCGCCGGCGATTGCTTCAATGGTGCGCTGGCTGTCGCTATCGCGGAAGGTACCGACTTGGTGGGTGCCATCACTTTTGCCAACAAGGCCGCCTCCATTTCGGTAACCCGGATGGGTGCTCAGGCATCGGCACCATACAGGGATGAAGTAGATTGAATCTTCGGGAAAGCAATCCCAACTAATTAAAGAAAATATATGAAAAATTCCATTGCCTTTCTCTTACTTCTCTGTGTTTGGATCATTCAATCCTGCACCTCTCCACAAAAAACCGAAACTGCCACCCCTATCAAAATCATCCTCGATACCGACATCGGTCCCGATTTCGATGATGTAGGTGCCGTTACGGTTCTTCACGCCTTAGCCGACAGCGGCAAAGTTGAAATTCTCGGGATCATGGCTTGCAACAAAGATTCACTCGTTGTTCCAACCATCGATGTTTTGAACACCTATTTCGGGAGACCGGCCATCCCGGTAGGTTCACCAAAATCGAAAGGGGTAAAGATTGGCTCAAATCAACACTGGCCGGACTCCATCGTTGCACGCTATCCGCACAAAATCAGCTCAACCAACGATGCGCCTGATGCGGTAGCCCAATACCGCAAAATTCTATCGAACCAGCCCGACGGGTCGGTCACCATTGTTTCCATCGGTTTTATCACCAATCTCAACAATCTTTTGCAGTCGCCAGCCGATCAGATCAGTAATCTCAACGGAACTGATCTGGTAGCCAGGAAAGTCAAAAAGCTAGTTTCGATGGCTGGTTGGTTCCCGAAAGGCAAGGAGTACAATGTCTACATGGATTCCACCGCCTCAAAATATTGTTTCGAACACTGGCCAACCCCTGTTACTTTTACCGGATTTGAGATCGGGGATAAAGTTAAGACCGGACTAAAATTGGTGGGAAGTACGGTCCGGCACAGTCCGGTGAAGGATGCCTTCCGGATCGCGATGGCCGGAGCAAAAGACGATCTCAAAGGACACAGCAGCTGGGACCAGACCGCCGTTCTAATCGCAATATATGGAACTGAACCCTTTTTTACTACCGTGAAAGGTACCATCAAGGTGAACCAGGACGGTAGCAATACCTGGGATGAAAATCCGGAAGGAAAGCATTGCTATGTTAAGATGAAAATGAGTCCTGATAGCCTGGCTGCATTTATCGAAAGACGGATGATGCAAGTGCCGGGTAAGAAGGAGTGAGGGAGGGAGACGACTGGGATGACTAG
>JAVHPO010000267.1:5911-39198 GCA_036170635.1 Prolixibacteraceae bacterium
ACTAGGACGACTGGGACGACCGAGAGACTGAAAGAAGGAAGACTCAGGGACTTGGAGCCTGGGACAGAGGGGGTTCGAAAAAGAGACGGGTCCCTGAGCGTAGCCGAAGGGTCGAAGGGGGAATGTGAAAATTGGAAAATGTGAAAATTTACGTTTCTATGAGACAATCGAGCGTTAGTAGGAGTAATGGTCAATATAGTCCTGTTTGTCCTGCGAGTCCTGATTGTCCTGCGAGTCCAAAATTTCTAAAAAAAGGGACTAAAAATGATAGGACAAACAAAACTAAAATAATAACCAACTAATATGAAACACTTTAACATTTTCTCACTAACCCTGTTTGCATTGCTTTTATCCTGCAGCAAGCCGGACCCTACCATTCGAACCATCACACCCGATGTGCTGAAAGATAAAATTGCCGGCGGATGGGCCGGAAAAATACTTGGCGTCACGTATGGCGCGCCGACCGAATTTAGGGCAATGGGCCACACTTTCGAGGATTCCATCCGCTGGACTCCAAAAGATGCCATTGGTGCACTCACGCAAGATGACCTATATGTACAACTCACCTTTCTGATGACAATGGACCAGTTTGGCATCGATGCGCCGGCAAAAAAATACCAGGAGCTATTTGCCAAATCAGGTTACATGCTCTGGCATGCCAACGCGCAGTCGCGTAAAAATTATTTTGACAGCATCTTCCCTCCCAGGTCGGGCGCTCCTGAATTTAATTTTCATGCCAACGACATCGACTTTCAGATCGAGGCCGACTACATCGGTTTTATGTCGCCGGGGATGCCCAACAGTGCTGCCAAACTGGCCGAGAAGATTGGCCACATCATGAATTACGGCGATGGCGTTTACGGCGGAGTATTTCTCTCCGCACTTTACGCTGAGGCGTTTTTTGAAAAAGATATTCGCAAAATTGTGGAAAAAGCGCTACTCTCCTTGCCGTCCGAATCAGACTATGCCCAAGTACTTCGTGACGTGTTAATGCTAAAAGATAAAAACCCATCCGACTGGCATGCTACCTGGAAAGTACTGGAAGACAAATGGGGCAAAACGCATATCTGTACCGCAGGTGAGGCCTTCAACATCGATGCCAAATTCAACGGCGCCTTCATTGTGATGGGACTGCTGTATGGTGGCGGAGATGTGATGAAGACGATGGAGATCACCACCCGCTGTGGTCAGGACTCCGATTGCAACCCATCCAATGCCATGGCCATTCTGGGCGTGATCAACGGCTTCAGCCACCTGCCCGAAACGATGCAAAAGAGTGTCACCGAAATGCAGGACTCCCTTTTCATCTTTACCAATTACAATTTCAGAAAAGCCGTCGACAAAACTTTCCAATATGCCGTCAACCATGTTGTTGCAGAAGGTGGTACAGTAGCGCCCGATAAGATCAACATCAAAATTCAGGTCCCTGTTCCGGCAGCCCTCGAGGTCAGTTTTCCAAAGATGGTATTGAGCGAGAAGGTCTCCATATTCGATGGGAAGCGCTGGAAACTTTCCGGCAACTGGCAAACTTTCCAATTGAAACCAGAAGAGAACAACGTGAAGGCCAACCAGGCAAAATTTGCCTCAAAAAAGGGTGATGCCCTCGAGTTCGATTTTGAAGGAACAGCCATCTCCCTCGAAGGAAACTGGAAGAAGGATGGTGGTAAAGCGGAGCTCTATATTGATGGCAAATTACACAACTCCTTCGATACCTACTTCTTTTACAACAACCAGGAGCAAACCCCAATTAACATCTGTCATGCCCTTAACCTGACACCAGGTAAACATTCGCTCAAATTGGTAGTTACAGGAGAAAAAAAACCGGAGTCAACGGATAGCAGGATCTATGTATCCGATGCATTGGTGTTCAAGGAAAAATGATGTGATAATTCGGGGATGTGCTGATTCGGGGATTAAAAAAACATCCTGCTCCTCATCAACAAATCAATAAATCAACTAAATTTTAACCGCTATGTACATCGTCGAAAGTTACACCCTTGCCGTCGTTCTGACATTCGTGACCATGCTTTGCTGGGGTTCGTGGGCCAACACCCAGAAACTCGCTGAAAAATCATGGCGTTTTGAACTCTTTTACTGGGATTATGTGATCGGCATCGTGCTGATGTCGCTCTTTTTTGCCTTCACGCTGGGAAGTTTTGGCGATCAGGGACGCAATTTTCTGGCTGATCTTAAGCAGGCTGATTGGTCCAACATACAAAAGGCGATGTTGGGAGGCATTATTTTCAATGCCGCCAATATACTGGTTGCAGCCGCCATCGCAATCGCAGGCATGTCGGTAGCCTTCCCGGTAGGGATTGGCATCGCACTTGTTTTAGGCGTGATCATCAACTACATTGCCACTCCTCAAGGCAATGCTGTTTGGCTGTTTGCTGGTGTTGGCCTCGTCACGTTAGCCATCGTGATTGATGCCCTGGCCTATCGCAGGAAGGCTTCTCAGGCCATGAAAGTACCTACCAAAGGAATTGTACTTTCCCTTATTGGCGGTGTAATGATGGCGCTTTTTTACCGGTTTGTGGCCAGTTCAATGGCGACTGACTTTGTCCATCCTGAATCAGGATTCCTTACGCCCTACACAGCAACGGCCTTTTTCTCCCTGGGCATATTGCTCAGCAACCTGATTTTCAATACCATTCTGATGAAAAAGCCGTTTGAAGGAACTCCTGTAAATTATAGTCAATATTTCAAAGGCGGATTGAAAGAGCACCTGACCGGGATACTTGGTGGTATAATTTGGTGCCTCGGCATGTCTCTGAGCATTATTGCTGCCGGCAAAGCTGGATTTCCTATCTCATATGGATTGGGACAGGGTGCAACCCTTGTCGCAGCTTTATGGGGCGTATTTATCTGGAAAGAGTTCAAAGGATCAAAGGGAACTTCCGGATTACTGACAGCCATGTTCCTTCTTTTTGTGGTCGGAATCGGCTTGATAATTTATGCAGGAAGCCACTAAAGAAGGATAAAGGATAAAGTTAAAAGGATAAAGTGGCGTTTGTGAGTAAAATATCTTTAGTGATTTGAAATAAAACGCTGCAATCATGATTGCGGCGTTTTTACTTTATCCTGTATCCTGTATCCTGTAAATAAAGCAAGTTTCGAACAAAAAAAAAGTGGGAGCCCGAAGGGTTCCCACTTTTTTTTTGTTGGAAACTTGCTTTATTTAAGCTTGTTTTACGTTTACAGCGATAAGACCTTTTCTTCCATCTTGTAGTTCGAAAGTTACGTGGTCATTTTCTTTGATTTGATCGATTAAGCCTGTTACGTGTACAAAGTACTCATTTTGAGACTCATCGTCTTTGATAAACCCAAATCCTTTTGTTACATTAAAGAATTTGACAATTCCTTTACTCATTTGTTATTATAATTTTAATTCGTCTCAAAGGTAATAATATTTCTTACAATACGTTAACCCGCCTGAAGTCGCAAAGTACTGATTCTTTCGATTTTTTCTGAGGCAAATTCCGGAGTGATGATCATGCTTGTTCCACTTTCGGATGGCATGTCAAACATGGCATCGATCATGATGGTTTCGCAAATGGATCTCAACCCTCTGGCACCCAGTTTAAATTCGATCGCTTTGTCGACAATCACATCGAGCGTCTCCTCCTTGAACTCCAGTTTAATCCCATCCATCTCGAACAGTTTATGATACTGCTTGATAATAGAATTTTTGGGTTCCGTCAGAATTCTGCGCAACGATTCCCTGTCGAGCGGTACGAGATAGGTCAGTACCGGCAAGCGACCCACAATTTCAGGAATTAATCCGAAGGCGCGCAAATCCTGGGGTGAGATATATTGAAGCAGGTGGTCCCTGTCAATTTTTCCATGTTCGGCGATTGCTTTGTAACCAACTACTTTGGTATTCAGTCTTAGGCCTATCTTCCTTTCAATGCCTTCGAAAGCTCCTCCGCATACGAACAAAATATTTTTCGTGTCAACCGGAATCATCTTTTGCTCAGGATGTTTTCTTCCTCCTTGCGGCGGCACATTCACGATGGCACCCTCAAGCAGTTTCAGCAATCCCTGTTGCACCCCTTCGCCCGAAACATCCCTGGTGATGGATGGATTATCCCCTTTCCGGGCAATTTTATCTATTTCGTCAATGAAGACGATACCGCGTTCAGCTGCCTCCACATTGTAATCGGCTGCCTGAAGCAACCGTGTAAGCAAACTCTCGATATCCTCACCAACATATCCTGCCTCTGTCAAAACTGTCGCATCGACAATGGTAAAAGGAACATGCAACATTCGGGCGATCGTCTTGGCCAACAATGTTTTACCTGTTCCGGTCGGTCCTACCAGGATGATGTTTGATTTTTCAATCTCCGTACCATCTTCTGTGATTTTTTGGTTCAGCCTCTTGTAATGGTTGTAAACAGCTACCGAAAGGATTCTTTTGGCATCGTCTTGTCCGATTACATATTGATCAAGAAAAGCTTTGATCTCCCGTGGTTTCTTCAATTCGACCCCCTTCAGGTCAAAACCTTCATTTTTCTTGAACTCCTCCTCGACGATCGAGTGGGCCTGTTCAATGCAGTTCTCGCAGATATGTCCCTCCATACCGGCGATGAGCAGCTGAACATCCTTCTTCTCCCGTCCGCAAAACGAACATCTGTCTACTTTCTTCATTATCTCTATTCTAACTCGTTATAAAATGTTACACAGAGTTGCACAGAGCGGATCACAGAGTTACACAGAGTCTGGAAAGATATTTCCTACCCTGAACTACACTTTGTTACCGCATCTTCCTCCGAATACTATTTTTTTGTCTCAACCGTTATTCCTTTTGGGGCACTAAAAAATTAAGTACCTGCTTATTTTTTCTGACGAATCAAAATTTCGTCGATCATGCCATATGCTTTGGCCTCTTCTGCTGTCATCCAATAGTCTCTGTCTGAATCTTTTTCCACCTTCTCGAGTGGTTGTCCGGAGTGCAAAGCAATGATTTCATAAAGTTCGTGCTTGAGCTTTGTGATCTCCCTGGCAGTAATCTCGATATCTGATGCCTGACCCTGGGCCCCGCCCATGGGTTGGTGGATCATGATCCGGGAGTGCTTCAGTGCAGAGCGTTTCCCCTCTTCTCCGGCTGTCATCAGCACGGCAGCCATGGAGGCGGCCATCCCGGTGCAGATGGTGGCTATGTTGCAATTGATGTACTGCATGGTATCATAAATTCCCAATCCTGCATGTACTGAACCGCCAGGCGAATTGAAGTAAATCTGGATGTCTTTCCCCGGATCAGACGATTCGAGAAAGAGGAGCTGCGCCTGAATGATATTTGCCACATCATCATCGATCGCAACTCCCAGAAAGATAATCCTGTCCATCATCAATCGTGAGAAGACATCCATTTGGGCAATGTTCATCTGACGCTCTTCGATGATTGTTGGAGAGATATAACTGGCGTGAATAGATTGAAATTTATGTAGGGATAAACTACTGATCCCCATCTGTTTCATCGCATATTTGCGAAATTCATCACTTGGTAGGCTCATGATAAAATGATTTTAAAATGAAAAAACTTTGTAAAAATCGAACCTTTATTCTTGTCGTCAAAATTAAAGGTTCGATTCACAAAGTTACTAAAATACCCCTTCCAATTATTCCTCGGAGAGATAATCTCACCAAATGGGGATGCTATTTTTCAAAAAGGTCGTCGAAAGCTTTCTGGGAAACGGATTTGACAGCCAACTGTGCATTTACTTTGATGAACTCTATCACAAGACTTTCCGATTTCTTTTCGACCAGACGATGACGCTCTTCTTCGTTTTTCAGGATGGATTTGGCATAGTTGTCGAGGTACTCATCCGGCACGTTGAACATGCCATACTGACGGAATTGCATCAGGGCAGTCTCTCTGGCAAGTGCAACAACATCAGCTTCGTTAACCTGAATTTGATTATCTTTTAACAAACGGTTTTTGATCAGCGTCCATTCCAGATCCTGTACAAAATGGGGAAACTCCTCTTCTACCTGTTCTTTGGTAATCTTCTCATTTGAGTAAACCAGCCATCTTTTCAGAAATTCTTCCGGCAATTTCATGCCAACGTATTTAACCAGGGTCTCCTTAGTATCTACAAGAAAACGATATTCAGATGAGTAGCCCAGATTGGCTTTCAGGTCTTCCGCTATTTTTTCCCTGAACTGTTCAACAGTGGTAACATCGGTCACGCCACCCAGTGATTTCTGGAACATCTCTTCGTTAAGCTCTGCCGGAACGAAGGTGTTTACTTTAGTGATAGTGAGTTCGAAATCTGAAGTCAAAGCTTCTGCTTGTGCATCATCAATTTTCAGAACTTGTTTCAGGAAATGGTCGTTTTCAAAGGCTGCTTTTGGATTAAACTTCACCACATCGCCGGCACTCTTGCCAACAAGCGCCTTCTTTCCCTTTTTGGCTTTCACCATATTGATAGATACCTGGGCCTCTTCTACCGAGATTCCGCCTTCCAGAACAGCGCCGTTTTCGTCCAGTTGTTTGATACTTCCAATCAGATTGTCCTTTTCGGTAGATTTTTCTGCGTCCACATAACTGCCGAAACGATTTTGAAATGCCTCCACCTGGTTGTTGATCATCTCCTCATCAATGATGATCTCATAATAGGGAAGCTTTCCAACTTTCTTGAAATCGATATCAATAACCGGAGAAAGACCCAGATCAAAAACAAATTCAAAAGACTCATCCGTATCAAAATTGAGTGGTTTTTGCTCTGTTTCATTTGGCAGGGGCTCTCCCAGAATCTGAAGGTTTTCGTCGTGGATGTATTTGGTGAGCTGGCTACTCAGCATCTTGTTGATCTCTTCGGCAAGAACTGCTTTACCATACATCTTTTTGATCAGACCGGCAGGCACCATTCCCTTGCGGAAACCGGGCATGTTGGCCTTTTTACGGTAATCTTTCAGTGTCTCGTTAACTGTTGCTTCGTAATCGCTTTTCTCAATGGAGAGTCTTACCACTGCATTCAGCTCATCGGTGTTCGTTCTGGAAATGTTCATATGATTGTTTATAATGTGCGGACGAAGGGACTCGAACCCCCACGCCTCTCGGCACCAGATCCTAAGTCTGGCACGGCTACCAATTACGCCACGTCCGCATTTTTCGAGCTGCAAATATACGATTATTTTTAATTCTGCCTATCTGACGCATGAAATATGCATAAAGAAGCCGCAAGCGGCTTCTTTATGCATATTTCATGCGTCCCCGCTAACCTCCAATGGCTCTTCATCAACATCCTTCCTGGTAGGTCGTCTTAGTTCGAAATTTTGTCCGAGGTAGAGTCTCCGGACTTCATCGTCGGCAGCCAGTTCTTCGGCGGTACCGCTGTTTAAGATACGCCCGTCATACAATAGATAGGACCTGTCGGTGATCGATAGGGTCTCATGTACATTGTGATCGGTAATCAGAATTCCGATGTTCTTCTCTTTTAGCTTGAATACAATTTGCTGAATATCTTCCACGGCAATCGGGTCAACACCCGCGAAAGGTTCGTCCAATAAAATAAATGCAGGATTGATGGCCAGACATCTGGCAATTTCCGTTCTTCTGCGCTCTCCTCCCGAAAGTTGTATCCCAAGACTCTTGCGAATGTTCTGTAAGCCAAATTCAGTCAGCAGTGACTCAAGCTTTTCGTGCTGATATGCTTTCGGAAAATCGGTCATCTCAAGAATGGAACGGATGTTGTCTTCAACACTCATCTGTCTGAAAACGGAGGCTTCCTGAGCCAGATAACCAATGCCAAGTTTTGCCCTTTTGTAAACAGGGAAGGAGGTGATATCGGTATCATCCAGATAAATAGTCCCTCCGTTGGCTTTGATCAATCCAACAATCATGTAAAAGGAGGTCGTTTTCCCTGCTCCATTTGGACCGAGCAATCCAACAATCTCGCCCTGTTGCAGTTCAATAGTAACACCCTTTACTACTGTCCGGTTACGGTATTTCTTTACAATGTTTTCAGCTCTTAGCTTCATGTCTGTGATATCTATATTTGATCTCTTGTCTTTAAGTGCCTAAAGTGAACTAGAGTGACTAAAGTACTTCGCAACTTGCAATATATGACCTAATATCAGGAGCCCCAACTTTATTAACTTTAGTCACTTCCCCTAAGCTTCCAGCAAATCGACATCCTTGCGTCTCTTCTCCACAACCCGAGCCATCAAAATGCCTAGTTCATACAACAGCGCCAGTGGTCCGGTTACGAGCAACATACTAAATGCATCTGGAGGAGTGATAATAGCAGCAAGGCAAAGCAGAATGATAAAGGCATGTTTGCGGTAAGTCTTGAAAAAAGAGGTACCCGCCAAACCAACTTTAGCCAGAAAATACATGACGATGGGCAATTCAAAAACAATGGCACTTCCCAAAACAATGGTTGTAACGGCGCTGATATAGGAGGTTAGATTAATCTGATTAAGCACCTCATGACTAACCTGGTAGCTGCCGAAAAAATGCGTGGTTAACGGAACAATCAGAAAATAGCCGAAACAAACCCCCAACAAAAACAGGAATGAGCTGTAAACGACGGCTGAGGTTACATGCTTGCGCTCGTTCTCATACAATGCCGGTCGAACGAAACGCCAGAATTCCCACAATATATATGGAATAGAGATAATGATACCGCCAATAATAGCCAGATTCAGATGAATACTGAACTGCCCGGACAGATCGATGTTAATTAACTGGAAGGGTTTGGTATTAATGGCAAGATCCGGAGAATTTAGCTGCACAGCCAGCCATCCAAAAAATCGGTTTGTGACGAAATTCGGATTTTTGGGAGCCAGAATTACATCGTCAAATATGAACTGCCTGTTCAGGAATACGATCACGCCAAAAAATACCACCGCAGCAGAAGAACGGACCAAATGCCATCTTAACTCTTCGAGATGCTGAAGGAATGACATTTCTGTACCCTTGGAGCTGTTGCCCTCTTTATTTTTGGAAAAAATTGATTTCTTTACCTTTTCTGCCATGAAAAATCAGCCCGAATAGCTCTCTGTGTTATACCTTAAACAATTTCTTTGCGGCAAATATACAATTCTTTACCCACATGAAATGCCCTGGATGAAATATTAACGCTAATCGAAGATGATCCGGCAGTCGGCGGATAGTTATACATTAAGCTTATAAAAATCGAATTTTTCGACAAGTGGATCACCCCTAAAATCATTTGCCCGGGAATGTTAAATTTTATTGATATTAATTAATTGTCTTGTTTGCAGGACAATATTTTGTAACTTAGTATTTTTAATAGAAAAGGATAGAATAGACTGATGATAATTGAGGACAAAAATACCCTGACTTCTGAACTACAAAAATATTTCGGATTCGACCGTTTCAAAGGGCAACAAGAGGAGGTAATCAAAAGTGTCTTAGCCGGGCAGGATACCTTCGTACTGATGCCTACCGGAGGGGGCAAATCTCTGTGCTACCAGCTACCTGCCTTGCTTCAAGAAGGGACTGCCATTGTTATTTCCCCTTTGATCGCACTAATGAAAAACCAGGTGGATGCCATTCGTAGTTTCAGCGTTCACGATGGAATCGCACACTTTCTCAACTCAAGTCTGACCAAATCAGCCATCCAGAAAGTTAAGGAGGACATTGGCAAGGGTCAGACCAAATTGTTGTATGTTGCCCCCGAATCACTAACGAAACAGGAGAACATCGATTTTTTAAAAACGATCAAAATTTCCTTTTATGCCATCGATGAGGCACATTGCATCTCGGAATGGGGTCACGATTTCAGGCCGGAGTACCGCCGGATACGGCCCATTGTCAACGAAATAGGTCAGGCCCCCATTATTGCGCTGACAGCCACAGCAACCCCAAAGGTTCAGAGCGACATCCAGAAAAACCTGGGAATGCTCAATGCCAATGTATTCAAATCCTCCTTCAACAGGCCCAACCTGTTTTATGAGGTTCGGCCAAAAGTGAAAGCCAAAGACCAGATCATCCGTCTTTTCAGAACAAACATAGGCAAGTCTGCAATTATTTACTGCCTGAGCCGTAAAAAAGTGGAAGAGATCACAGAACTACTTCAGGTAAATGGGATCAAAGCGCTGGCCTACCATGCAGGGATGGACTCCACTACCCGCTCAAACAATCAGGATAAATTTCTGATGGAAGAGGTCGATGTCATTGTGGCGACCATCGCTTTTGGGATGGGTATCGACAAACCGGATGTTCGGTTTGTGGTCCATTACGATATCCCCAAATCGCTCGAAGGATTCTACCAGGAGACTGGCCGCGCTGGTCGTGACGGCGGCGACGGACGGTGCATCACCTTTTACAGCTACAAGGATATCCAGAAACTGGAAAAATTCATGCAGGGGAAACCGGTTGCTGAGCAGGAGATCGGAAAACAACTATTGCTCGATACCGTTGCTTTCGCCGAATCTTCTCTTTGTCGCAGGACCATTCTGCTTCACTATTTTGGAGAGAAATACCTCACCGAAAATTGCGAACACTGCGACAACTGCCTGAACCCAAAAGAGCTGATTGAAGGCAAAGAGATGGTTACACTGGCCTTGCAGGCGGTTCTCGATGTCAAAGAGCAGTGCAAAAGTGAGCACCTGGTCAACATCCTGACCGGTAACGAAACAGCCCAGGTAAAATCTTTCCTTCACAACAAACTGGAGATCTTTGGAGAGGGTGACGACCACAAAGACAAGCTGTGGAACGCTGTTTACCGCCAATGCATCATTGCAGGCTTCCTCATCAAGGACATTGAAAATTATGGCGTTTTAAAAATGGCGCCAAAAGGTAGGGCATATCTTGATAACCCTCAGCCTTTTACCATCGTAAAAAATCACGACTACGAAGCCGAAGAAGAATCGGATGAGGTACCTCAGGGAACCGGGGCCGTTGGTGATCCCGAACTTTTCTCGATGCTGAAGGACCTGTGTAAAAGGGTGGCCGTCAAAAACAATTTGCCTCCGTTTGTCATTTTTCAGGATCCCTCTCTGGCCGATATGTCCATTCAATATCCTACCACGCTGGATGAGCTTCAGAACATCATCGGCGTTGGACAAGGCAAAGCCCAGCGCTATGGAAAACCATTCGTCGAGCTGATAAAAAAACACGTTGAAGACAACGGAATTGAGCGCGCCCAGGATTTTGTAGTGCGTTCGGTTGCTAACAAATCCAAAAATAAGGTGTTCATCATCCAGAACATCGATCGCAAACTGCCTCTCGATGATATAGCCTCCTCCAAAGATATGGACATGGATACCCTGCTGACGGAGATTGAAGCCATTGTCAATTCGGGCACAAAAGTGAACCTCGACTACTACATCGAGGATATCATGGATGAGGATCAGATCGAGGACATCTACAACTATTTCAAGGAGGATGCCGAATCTGATTCGATGGATGAGGCCATTGCTGAGCTGGGCGATGACTACGAAGTTGCCGAAATCCGTCTGGTCCGGATTAAGTTTTTGGCAGAGATGGGGAATTAGGTAACGGGAACTCCAACCAGAAGATAGTCTTCCCCACTTCACTCTGAAAGCTGATCTCACCTTTGCAATTTTCCAGGATACTTTTTGCAATGGCCAAACCTAGGCCCATGCCCCCGCTTTTTGTGGTAAAACTTGGCTCGAACAGACGGTCGCGATCAGATTCTGGTATTCCCGGGCCATTGTCGCAAATCGAAATCCGCAACTTTTGATTAATCACCTCCACCCTTACCAGGATTTCTCCATCAGTCTTGTGCTGAATGGCCTGAACGGCATTCCTGAGCACATTCACAAGGGCCCGTCTGAATTGATCCCGGTCACCTGAAACAATTGCTACAGCCTGATCCGGATAGACAACCTTCAACTGATACTCCTCAGGCGAATCGAAAAGGGTCACAACTTCCCTGATCAATCCAACCATTTCGACCGATTCAATCCGGATGGAGGGCATTTTGGCAAAATCTGAAAAGGCTGAGGCAATGGCCGACAAGGCATCAATCTGTGCCACCAGCATCCGGGTTACCCGATTGAAATATTCGTCAAAATTGGGAGTTCCTTCATCCTTGATCTTCTGAAGATACTGGATGTTCAATTTCATCGGAGTAAGCGGATTGTTGATTTCGTGGGCAATCTGCCTGGCCATCTCTTTCCATGCCGATTCCCGTTCCGACCGTGCCAGCAATGCGGCACTATCGGCCAGTTCTGCCACTTTTTTGTTATAGGCTTCCACCAACCGGCCAATTTCATCCTCTCCCTGGTATTCAATTCTCGCATTCTGTTTTCCCAACGCAATTCCCTTTAGTTTTTGTTCGATCTGAAGCAAGGGAACAGTGAGTTTGGTACTGATGGCCAATGCAATGACCACTGTCAGCAAAACGAGCAAAATATATAGGTTGAGGAAGGCTACAATGAATCCGGTTACCTGCCTGGTGAACTCATCCTGCCGGTTGAAATAGGGAAGATTGACATACCCAACCAAATCGTCATTTTGGTTAAACAAAGGTGCATATACTGAGAAGAACTCCATTTTGCCAAGATTCTCGTTGTGCAGAAAGGTTTGGTTGCCCTGGATATGCATTGCCTGGTATGCCATTGGGTTCATCCGATCGGAGGTCAACCCCTGTTCGAAAATTTCGTTCCGGGACGATGCGGCAAGTTTTCCTTTTAAGTCGTAAAGGTTGATGTCAGTCCAGGTGATGTCGGAAATTTCGGCAAGCTGTTCCCCGAGATAATCATGGATGATATCCAGCCTGGCCGAATGCCCGACCCTGAGTCCAAGTTCGGAGGAGATGGCTCTTACCTTTTGATCGAGGTTCTCTTTCATCGTTCGCTGAAATTCCAAATAGTTGTACTTAACCAAGCCCCAACCAATCATAAAAAGCAAAACCAGCAAGGTGGCAACAAGCGTAAATTGAATCTTTCCTCTCAGCTCGAGCCTGTTCCTCGGTATTAGCTTTGTACGCTGACTCAGTAGAATCCAGCAAAAGCCCATCAGGTAAATAAACAGGAAAAGTGTTGGAAATCCTCTCCCCTTATCGATCCAGGAAGAGAGGGGAGAGCTCACAACCACATAATTTGCTCCGCTCCGTTTGTAGACACAATGCAAAAATCCATTCTTTTCGTAATAGTTGAACTCCTTTTGCAATTTTTCAGCATGTTCCATGCCGACATCATATAAATAATTTCCACCTCTGTCGACCAGCTTGTTGTCGAAATACTTAGCATAGCTGTAACCATCGTTCCTGTTTCTTCGGGAGGCCTGCTGATCCATCAGCAATTGAGGATATCCCTTACCTTCCGGGACAATTTTGGAGTTTAGTTCGATAAACGCGATGAGTGGCTTTTTGCTTTGCTGATTGAACAGGTGCAATTCTCCAAGATAAGAGATCCGGCCATTGAGTTTGTCCATAAAATAGAAATCAGACCCGGGCAAGATCACTCCTTTTGATCTTTTCAATTGGTTAAAAAAATCGAGGCATGGGAATTTAAGTCGTTCATCTGAAAGGAAAACACTGTCGGATGCCGCACAAACAGTAACCCGCAGCTCATAATTGTTCCAGAAACCTGTAAAGTAATTCTGCTTCAGGTAAGTCTGCAATTTTTGGTATGGAGGGGTTGTAAAGGACTGGATCAATGAATCTTTGACGATTTTTAATTCAAAGTCTGACAAGAAAATTTCGGCAGCAGGATCCCGCTCCGTGGCCAGAGTTACTGCAATCACCTGTAGGATATCAGTCCTTCTCCTCTCACTCTCTTTCTGTGCAACCAGATTGAGCCCAAAGGAGAGCAAAAGTCCGTACACCAGCAATGAGGTGAGTTTAAATCTCGACAATAGGTCAATTCCAATACGGTCAATGAGAAAAAGAACAACCAGGTAAAAAAGAACTGCGACCACTGGAATTTGCCACCCAAACAGGAAAAGCAATAACCAAATCAGCGTCAGTGAGAGAATCCCTGATGTGAAGAATGTGAAAGATTTTTTCTCTTTTGTAACCGCGCATTTTATCCTTACCAAAATTACAGCCAAGCCTATCATCTGCAGAGCAATGCATCCGATTGCCAAAATATTCGGAATGGAGATCGCGTAGTTGGAATACAATTCAAGGGATATATCTGAATTGTGCAACAGAAGCAGGAATAGTCCGGTTGAAACTGCAAAATATCCGGCTGCAAACACAAAAAAGAAGAGATTCCCGCTAGTTAAAATCCCAGCATTTCGCTGCTTTCGAAACAGTACAAAAAATGATTGCGCGACAAAAAAGAGGAAGAAAGAGACCAGCAGGTACTCCCCCAGTGAGGAGAGCGCCCTGCCCCAGGCGAAATGGAAAGGAGTAAACAACTTTCCATCATAAACTGCATGAGGCAATTTGAAATAGTTTAGCGCTAAGTAGAACAGCCCGGCAAAAAGTACCGAAGAAGCAAATTTTAGAAACGGCTTAAATGGCCGACCGGAAATCCAACGGTGAAATTGTGATGAAAGCAAAACGATGAAGAGCAAAAAAAACAGAAATGCGGGAATCTCCTCCTTTGAGGTTCCACCCTCCCTATTTTTATAGTGTATGCCAAAATGGAATTTCCCTGCATGACAAAAGACTTGAATATTGCCAGGTTTCTCCACCGGTACTACCTCACATTGATCGGAGAGGCGAAAATCCTCCTGAAATGAGGAGTGCACATATCTGTTCTGGTAAGGGAAATCCCTCTTGATCAACATATAACCATTGATTGTAAGTTGATCCTTCTGCCTGGAAAAAAGATAGAACCATCCTGTTGGCAATTTTGCGAGAATCCCTTCCTGGTTTAACTGCTCCTCATGATGACTAAAAGCTACCATTGAAGAGCTCCAGTAAAGCAGCGAATCGTGCCTGGAAACTGTGTAGAATAGTCCCCGACCGGATTGTTCCATCTCTTCGGTTCCCTCCCACAACTCCTTTCCCGTATTTCCAGAGGAGAGTTTCAGGGCAATCTTATCCATTTCAGCTTTGATACTACTCTCCTTCCCTTCAAAAACCCTGAAAATACGCTCCCCTTCCGCTTTCTGATCCGATCCGGAAAAAAACAGGGGACCCCAGCCAAAAGAGCATCCCAGTGCCAGGAGTGCAAAAATGAGCAGTAGGTTTCTGGAGACAATATTTCCGGTTGGTTCAGACATGGTGATAGGGTTCTCCTTTGATGATGGTCATGGCACGGTACAACTGTTCGATAAAAAGTAAACGAACCAACTGGTGTGGAAAGGTCAGCCTGGATAGTGACATTTTGCTGTTGGCCCTTTTGTGGACAGCTTCAGAGAATCCGTACGGTCCCCCTACAACAAAGATCAGTTGCCGGGTGCCTGCAAGCATCCGTTTTTCGATCCAGGTGGCCAATCCTGGAGAGGAAAATTCTGCCCCCCCGACATCCAGCAAAACCAGCTCATCGCCTGCTGACACCAGCTCCAGGATAGCCTTCCCCTCGCGCTCTTTTTGCTGATCAGCCGAAAGATTTCTTGCATTCCTGATATCCGCGATAACCTTTACCTCGAAGGGAAGGTAGTGGATCAACCTTTTCTGGTAATCCTCAATCCCCTCCAGGAGATATTTTTTATCAGTGGCTCCAACCAGCATGAATGTTACACGCATGACAAGATGATTCTTAGAGAAGCTACAAAGTAATGTTATTTTTGCACATGGTATAAAATCAGGCACAAAATTTGCAGGTATTGGTTATATTTGACAGTTAACTGAATTTCAAAACAGTTCAAACAAGTGTTATGAAGAAAATTCTTATCTCTTTCGGCTCGGTGCTCATACTGCTGTTGCTGACCAACAATCTCTTCTGCCAGATTCCAGGCCAGATCGAAAACGGACTAAAAACGGGTAATGCGAAGATGATCGCCTCCTGTTTCAACGACAATGTGGAACTGATTATCCTCGACAAGGAAAATGTCTGTTCCAAAGAGCAGGGAGAGATGATTCTCAACGATTTCTTTAGCAAAAACAGGCCAACTGATTTCAAGCTTACCCACCAGGGCGGGACAGATTCTGTTTATGGAATTGGGAAAATGCAAACTGCATCTGCCAATTTCCGTATCTATTTCATGTTGAAATCATTTGCAAACAAACCACTTCTGGTTCAGTTAAGAATTGAGAAGGACTAGCAAAAAAGAGCTGCATGCATACTGTTTTAGAATCTGCAAGGATTTGGATCAAAAATATTCTTGACAGCATTGTTAAGAAGGCGAAAAAAATCACTGTGCCCTTTTTCGACGGGTTACCCTTGTATGACGTCGCGCGTTTTTTCTGGAAGGGTATCGTGGATGGTGCGATTACTACAAGGGCCTCATCTATTGCGTTCAATTTCATTCTTGCTGTTTTCCCCGCCATCATTTTTCTTTTTACCCTCATTCCCTATATTCCAATCAATAACTTCCAGTTTCAACTGATGGGCTTGATACAAAGTGTACTGCCCGATAATGCATATGTAGCCATCGAGGGTACAATCCAGGATATCATCACGCAACCCCGTGGCAACCTTCTTTCATTTGGTTTTTTTGCCGCTTTCATCTTTTCAACAAACAGTTTGGTATCGATTATCGTCGCTTTCAACAATACCATACATGCCATTGAGACGCGAAGTATCGTGAGCCTTTACTTGATCGCATTTGGTTTGTCGTTGATTCTTACCACATTAACAACTTTGAGCGTCGCTCTCATCACCCTCAGTAATTGGGCCATGGCAATTCTGGTTGCCAAAGACGTTATCCGTTTCGACTATATCTATTATCTGGTAATCGGTGGCAAATGGCTGGTCATCCTACTCCTCTTCTTTTTTACCTTTGCCTTTCTTTTTTATTTCGCCCCGGCAAAAAAAATGAAGTTCAGGTTTATCTCGGCTGGCGGCACATTGGCTACCGTACTATCCATTCTGATCTCGGTAGGTTTCTCCTTTTATATCAACAACTTCGGTAAATACAACACCCTCTACGGTTCCATTGGCACCCTGATTGTGGTAATGCTCTGGTTCTATTTCATGGCCCTTATTCTCCTTATCGGGTTTGAACTCAATGTCAGCATCTGGAGCGCCCAGAGCAAAGCCAATGCGGATGCCTCCCAAGCTTTTGTCGAAGAAAATAGCATTTTTAATACGGAAAAGTAGGAAAGAGGGGGAGACGGGGAGACTTGGAGAGGGGGTGATCGCAACGTTTGCATTAGAAGCCGGAAACGGACAAACAGTGAAAATGCGGAAGTGATGCAATATGATAATAGGAAGAGACCGTACTCCTCTGTTTTGGATCAAAACGTCTTATTATCACGAATCCAACCACGTAGTGGTGGCATATTTGTAGCCCCGGGTGGAGTCCCGCAGATGCGGGAGAACCCGGGGTTGGAAGAGCAAGATTGAATCCGTCTGCGAGGCAATATTCAAAAGAGAGATAACCTTCGATTCAGACGGAAGGAGGGCATAAAGTGAGCCGGATTTGATACATTAATCAGTAACAGCCTTGCTGGCTTTTATCATGCGCGATTTCCCCTGGAGATCCCTCCTTATTTGAATATCCTGAAACCCTGATTCTTCCAGCAATTTTGTGGTTTGCTCGCCCATCGCTTCATTGATTTCGAAGTACAAACTACCGTGAAGTAGTAGATGAACAGCGGCAAACCGGGCAATGGCCCGGTAAAAAATCAGCGGATCATGATCAGGCACAAATAGGGCCACATGGGGTTCAAAATCGACAACATTTCTTTCCATCAGGCCAGACTCCTCCATCAAAACATAGGGCGGATTGCTGACGATAACATCCCATTTTGAAAGTTCATCAATCCCGGTAGGGGCAAAAATATCCTGATGTGAAAACTGTACTTTTGAGTCGTTTCTTCTTGCATTGCTCCGGGCAATTTGCAGCGCCTGCTCTGAAATGTCCCATCCATCAACTTTGCCGATGTCTGAATTTTTATCAATGGCGATGGGAATGCAGCCGCTACCTGTGCCAATGTCCAGCAGGCTTTTGCAATATGTCGTCTCTTCCGAGATGATCCAGTCGACCAGCTCCTCCGTTTCTGCCCTGGGAATCAAAACGTCGGACGTAACGGTGAATTTCAGTCCGTAGAATTCTGTCTCGCCCAAAATGTACTGGATGGGTTCGTTTGTCAGGAGCCGGTTCAGGATCTCAGTGATTTGCATTATCTTTGATTCAGGAAGCGGTTCGGTTTGGTTCAGGTGCATCTGCAACCGGTTGAAACCGGTTACATGCTCCAAAATGAGCCGGGTAAGGCCCTCCACCTCGGAAGGTGGATAGAGGAAAGAGAGTTTCTCCCTGATTATTTTCTTTGTTTTCAGCATGGCAGGAAATACAAAAATAGAGAATCACAGCAGTTTTGATGCCGGGCAGGCCGAAGAAAAATTTATGGTCCGCGCCATTGAACTGGCCAAGCTTGGCATGGGACAGGTGGCGCCCAATCCGATGGTAGGCTGTGTGATCGTATACAACGGTCTGATCATTGGCGAAGGATATCACCGTAAATATGGCGAAGCACATGCAGAGGTGAATGCCATCAACTCAGTAAAAGAGATGAGTTTGTTAGCTCAATCAACAATGTATGTAACGCTGGAACCCTGTTCCCATTTCGGCAAAACACCGCCCTGCGCGGATTTGGTGGTAAAAATGAAAATCCCAAAGGTAGTTGTTGGCTCTGTTGATCCCAACGAAAAGGTAGCCGGAAGGGGACTGGAGCGTTTGCGATCTGCCGGATGTGACGTCGAGGTGGGCATGCTGGAAGATGAGTGCAACAGGATGAACCGCCGGTTCCGGACCTTTCACCAAAAAAAGAGACCCTACATTATTCTGAAATGGGCACAAACAGAGGATGGCTTCATCGACAAGTCGCGTGATGAAGCTGATTTTGGTCAGCCAACCTGGATTACCAACAACCTTTCCAGGATTGCCGTCCACAAGATGCGGTCGGACGAGGCAGCCATCCTGGTAGGGACCAATACAGTTTTGAAGGACAACCCTTCACTAACCGTACGGGAGTGGAGTGGCAATCATCCGTTACGGATGGTGCTCGACAGAAGGGGAATACTATCGGCATCTTCCGCTATGCTGGATCAATCAACAGAGACCCTGGTCTTTACTGAAAGAGAGATGGAATCTAAACCAAACCTTGAATACATCAGAATTAGATTTAACAGTAACATGCTCAGCGAAATCAACACCATTCTTCTGGAAAGAGGGATTCAGTCTCTTTTGATAGAAGGAGGAAAGTCCCTGCTGGAATCTTACCTGCGCGAAGGGTTATGGGATGAGGCGAGGGTTTACATCGGGAATTCCCGATTTGGCTCAGGCGTCAAAGCCCCCGAAACGGATTGGATTTTGGACAGGGAAGAGAAGTTGGATGATAGTTTGATGAGGATATATTACAGGAATTCGATTTGAATGGTTTGAACTTGAGAATTGACATTATGGAATCTAACTAGCCCCAACTTCTTCAAAATACTTTTCAATTACATCTACATGTGCTTTGAATTTTGTTTCCCATTTTTCTTCCGCATTTAAATTACTGGTTAAATGAATATATTCATCATGGAATGGCTGAAATTTAATCTTCTTTGCTACAATCTCAGAATATAATTCATCAACTACTTGAAGAATCATAGTATTTAAATCTCCATAAGAACTATCAGGGTAATTTTGTTTAAAATCCAATTCAATTTCATCTCTTTTTTTGACAAATTCGGCCCACACTTTATCGTATAATTCAGCTTTTGGCTGAATATTGTGTATTTTTGATTTAAGTACAGAAATGTTCCGTTTGATCTGTTTAATTTCACTTTTTAATTGTGTGTAAATAAAAGAATTACACTTCACTATTCTTGTGATAAAATCTTCGATATTTTCAAAAATTCCCTGGAGAGTCATAATCTTTTCCAAAAATGATAAAGCACCGGAGATTTTTTCTCCTTTAAAATCTAAAAACTCTCTATCATATATGGTCTCGTAAGGAACTTTCTTTTTGTCATATTCATATTTGAGATGGTTAGAAAAACTATTAATAACTTTATAGTTCTTTTTGTTATTAAGTAAATTTTCCAACCCCTTAACCATTTCTTCGCATTCGCTGATAATCCATTTTTCTACAAAATTATTTGGATCAGTAATTGAGTAATTATATACATCTACTGCGAGTCGCATTACAGAATTCCAAGAATAGTTCTCAAGAGGGTATTTTCTCGTATAGCGAATAAAATCGTATTTATTACATAACCGATATCTGATCCAGTCCGAATATGGAATGAGATCCAAACCTTGATATCGGATGTTAAGAAAAAAGTAACTGACCGATCCATATCCGAAATTTGTAAGGAAAATTACATCAAAATCATCTCCTAATTTAAATTCCGGATTGGTCCATCCTACTTTGCGGTGAGAAAAAGCCAATGTGTTTTTATCATTTTCGCATTGTTTATATGCGATATCCAGCATGTATGCAAGCCTTCTCTCAATAATGGAATTATACACTTTTTCGCATTTAGACTTGATATAATTATTTATAGATGAATGAGTTACTTGTTCTCTGTTATATCTTTCCAATGCAGCTAAATAGCCGATTCTGCTGATTTTCTTATATGCAGCTAATTTATGGTCTTGGTATGGTTGATTAAGTTTAGGGCAAAAATCGAAAGAACCTAATAAAATGGATAAAGGACTTTGCTCGATAAATACCTCTAAATCGTTATAGTCACGATTATCATTCTGCAACATGTTTGTCAGCTCCAAAAATGAAGATTCATAAGGAAAGATAAGTTCAATAAAATTGACCCTAATTCAAGGACTGTTTTTTATTCTTTCTAAAACGCAAAGATGGGTTTCATTAACCAATATATTTGCATCTTCCATAATTTTATTTAATAATAATTATGATAAATAAATCATTGACGTTTTCAAATTAGTATACATTATACATTTGGAATACAAGATAGTAAGGTTACACGGGAAATACAAGAAAAATGTCGATTTGTTGAAGTGTCCCAACTGCACCATGTTATAAGTCTAAGAGGATATTAATTCTTTGGAGATGGGTAATGCTCGAAGAAAACTAATCCCCATGAAAAGGCCAAGCATATAACCTGGCTTTTCTGCTTTATTGTATGCCTATAGTGCTTAATGATTTAATGGATATTTATTTCTTCAGGCAAACGAAAAATTCCGAAATTCTTCAGCTTATTTGCACCTACACCAGTCTAAATAAATCATCCATTTTTATTTCTGATTGTATGAGGCCTGAGTATTCGTTTCGCTTGATGCCATAGGTCGTAACCATTGTCAAATGCACCGTTTTCCGTGTTTTTGTTTCCCGAATGAATGTCTCGTTTTTATTGCGCAGGTTTTCATCCTGTTTTTTGTCAATGACAAATTCAGTATTGGCATACTTCATTTCACAGAGGTTGATGACATTGTCATTTCGATTTATCAGCAAATCCACCTGTGCTCCTGGGTCTGACTTCTGACTCCTCCACGAAGCCGTATGGGTAAGTACCCCTGATATTCCCAGTTTACTTTTTAGCTGTTTTACATGTGCCATACAGACCTGTTCGAAGGCATAACCACTCCAGGCACGGTGCCTGGCGTTATCAATAAGATTCGACCAGGCATGCTCATCGTCAAACTTGTTACTACGAATAAAATTCAGATAAAAAAGGGTGTAGAAATCAACCAATTGATATAACTGGTTTTTACTTTTTTTGTCAAAGGCATTGTACCTGCGGATAAAGCCGCACTGTTCCAACTCTTCAAGCGTTTTTGACAGACCTCCTCCGTCTGATATTTTAGTTGCTATTATGATTTCTTCCCTTGTCATCCCCTTTGTTTTCCTGGCCAAAGACACAACTACCTTTTTATGATTCTCCGAATATTTAAACAACGAGGCATAAAGATTTGAGAATTCTTCCCGCAATGCTCCATTTTTGGAAAAACACAATGCATCTATGTTTTGAGCAAGGCTTATTCCTTTATCCATAAGACTTAAATAGTAGGGTATACCGCCCAATATCATATAGCTCTCCACCATTTGATATCGGCTCATCACTATGTTGTTCGCTTTATAAAACTCTTCACATTCACCCAGTGTGAACGGTTCGATAGGCATTCGCCTTGTGATCCTGTTGTGTAATCCTCCGTGGTTTTTAATCAATTTGTTTATCATCCACGAAGTAGCAGAACCACAAACAATCAACAAGATATCTGATTTGGATGATGCCCATCCATTCCAAAAATGTTCCAGGGCAGTAATAAATCCCGAACGATGTGTGTCCATCCAGGGAAGCTCATCAAGGAAGACTATTTTCTTTCCTTTTTGGGGAGAATGTTCAAGCAGATGAGTCAATTGCCCGAAAGCATCAAACCAGGTATTTACCAGCGGATAGGTTATTCCCCCGTACTTTTGGATAGCTGCATTAAAGTTACGCAGCTGCATTTCCAATCCTGAATTTGCCAAACCTGTGAGATAGAATGCAAACTTGTCGTTCAAAGATTCTTTTATCAAGAATGTTTTTCCAACCCTTCTACGGCCATACACTGCCACAAACTCAGTTTTATCCGATTCAACATACTCTCTAAGAGTTGCTTGTTCTGCTATTCTTCCTGTTAATTTCATAGCTAATGGCTTTATTACTCGCTGTAAATATACAAATTATATTGATTCAGCGAGTAATATTGATTTATTTGTAGCTGAAAGTGGTGTATTAAGTGGGGATTCAGCGGGTAATGAGATTGATGCTTTTCCTTTTAGAGAATCTGCTAAATCCCCCCCTCGACTACAGGGACCGGTTTCGTCTAGTCATTTTTTATCTTTCTAGACAGTTTCATTTTTTCTCCGTTTCAGTACAACAGTCTCATTGTCTTCTTCCCGTTTCTCGTT
This sequence comes from Prolixibacteraceae bacterium, assembly GCA_036170635.1. GTDB lineage: Bacteria > Bacteroidota > Bacteroidia > Bacteroidales > Prolixibacteraceae > CAINVV01. The sequence goes on from JAVHPO010000267.1 coordinate 28,771, forward strand.
TCTATCGCCTCCACCTTCCACAATTTTGATCTCCCCTTTTTCGTATATTTAACCGATGGAAGAAAAAATTGAATTGCACAGGAAATTTTGGCAGGGAGAGGGACCGAGTCTTCTATTGATTCCTCCTTCCAGGGCTAATCTGTATGATATTAACAACTATCATATCAGGTTCTATGATCCAAAGGCCATGTGGGAAACAGAATTAAAAAGGGCACAGGCTGTTATTGGTTGGCCTACGGATGGTATCCCCACCGTTCGTCCCAATTTGGGGGTGATTACACTTCCTGCCATGGCCGGACAGGGTTTCCAGACTCCCGAGAATTCGATGCCATGGCCAGGGGATCCACTATCAGTCGACATGATTCGTGCTATCACCGAATCCAGCCTGGAGCATTCCAAAGTTTTCAATCTGGCAACTGATTTTTATGGCTTGTATCATCAATATCACTCACCAGATATTGCTGCATATCTACCTGATACACAGGGCGTTTTTGACATCGCCCATTTGCTGTACGGAGATGAGATATTCTATTCCCTATTTGATTCAGAACCAGGAAGTTTTATGGCAGAATTAATGGAGATTAGTTTGTCCATATATCTGAGAGGTACTGAAATACTGAAATCTGCTATGAAGGAAGACCTGCAAACAATGGTCCATGGCCATGGAACCGAGCAAGGGGTCTATTTCCCGGAAGGCGGCGTCAGGGTTTCGGAAGACACCGCGACGCTGTTGTCTCCGGAGATGATTGAAGAAATTATACTGCCATTTATAAAGAGAAGTACACAACCATTCGGTGGAGGATTCCTACACTTCTGTGGCGAACACCCTACCATTTTTGATCAGTTTACCTCCTTGCCCGAAATTAAAGCCATTGATCTAGGTAACCCTGAAAAATACAATACAAGAAAATTGATGGAGCGTTGTGCCAAAACAGGAACTGTTCTTTATAGCCGAATCTCAGCGGAAGCAGATGAAGACTGGAAAAAGTATATTGACAGGATTGGATCTTTGGTCTCAGATACCGGGGCACGTGTGATTCTTAGGCCACTGGTTTTCCCTGATTCAAAGCAGGATTGTCAGGAAATGCTCGACCGCTGGCGTCAATTAACCACTAATTGAGTCTTGTACCTGCTTTTGTCGCATTCGCCCCTTCGCCCCTTCTCCCTTTCTCCCCTTCGACAAGCTTCTCAGGGACCGATGACGGTGCGTTGTGTTTTTGCACTTCGACAGGGTCTCAGTGTGCGTCCCCTCTTTTTTCCGTCTCTCCGTCATTCCGTCGTCTCCCTGTCCCAAAGTCCCCCAGTCCTCTAGTCCTTTCAGAAGGGAAACTCTCCCTCTTTCAGCACATTCTTCGCTTTTTCTGTTTTGGGTTTTTCTGCCGCAAGATGGATTGGATTACCATTCACATAAATGGCTTTGAAAGGGGTTGTCGGGCAAGCATATTCGCAAGCACCGCAACCGACACAGATTTTCTGGTCTACCTCTGGAATAAAGAGCTTCCCGTATGGAATCATATGTACTGCCTTTGTTGGGCAATGTTCGGAACAGGCTCCGCAGTCGGTCTTTTCTACCTCGACGATGCAGTTCTTTTTCTCAAAATGCACCTGCCCAATCTGTAGCAAGTGTTTGGCATCCATGGTAATGGGAACTATCGCACCTGTCGGACAGACATCGCTGCAAAGCGTGCAGTCAAATTCGCATAGTCCCTTATGGTATGCCATGTGAGGTTGCATGACCCCGATCAACCCGTATTCCAGGAAAGAAGGCTGCAAAACCTTGGTCGGACAGGCCGACACGCACAGCGAACAGCCTGTGCAAATCTTGTTGAAACGCCCGACAGAGCGGGAGCCAGGAGGAGATACGGCCGATGTTTTAACTTCCGGAACAGTACTTTCTCCTTTGGGTTTCGGTACGATCAGTTTGGGCTTTTTTAATCCAGGGATCGAATCAGGTGCTTTGAACCCATAAAGGGCGGCTATTCCGACAACAGAAGTGATGAGAAAATTGCGTTTGGAGGAGTCAGGCGGTGATACAATTTTCTTTTTGGCAACTTTAGGCTCGATACCCTCTGGCATCACAAACGGTTTCACAGACTTAGGATTATAGGTCATGGCGCTATCCGAACACACCGTCAAACAATTATAACAGGCAACACACCGGCTGTAATCGATGGTTTGACTCTTTACCTCAATGCATTCCGCTTTACAGACCCTCGCACAACGTCCGCAGTGGGTGCAATTGTGTTTGTTGATCTTGATTTTAAAGATGGCGAACCTGGAGATCAGTCCAAGGAAGGTTCCTACCGGACAGATGGCATTGCAGTAAAGTCGTCCCCTGGAAAAAGCGAAATAGCCAATCCCCGCAAGAAAAATCGTGGTAATTATTAGAATTGCCGGATTAACCACAACCATATCGTAGCGATAGAGCCAGTTGTAAATATCCGCCTTGGCAAATCCTGCTGCAAAAATGTTGTTGATCAATACCACCACCGGTTTAAACAGGACGGTGGCAATTCTTCCGAAAAGGCTGTAAGGATCAAGTAGGGTTACCATCGTGACACTTCCGAAGAAGAGTGGTGAAATAACCATGGTCAACAGGATATATCGGCCAATTGTCCACGCTTTGTGGTACTTATATCTTCTTTTTTTCTTTGTTTTACGCGAAATCCATGAAACGACATCCTGCATTATTCCCAACGGGCAAAGAACTGAGCAGTATATTCTTCCAAAAAGGAGTGTAAGCACAAGTAAGAAGGTGATACTCAAAACAGCTACTCCCGGGAGGAAGTAAGATTTAAGCATCGCGGGAACGAACTGTAAGGAGACAGCCCATTCGTAGAATTCCTTGGAGAAACTCTTTCTGAAATCGACGAAAAGCAATATTAGCAATACCAGAAAGAAGATGGCGAGACCAACCCTCAACTTTTTCAGAAAACTAAAATTCATTACAAATTGATCCGGTTGATGTTAATTTTGGAGAGATCCATTATGCCAAGTCCAGCTGCGTTGGCCATCACAATGTGGTTGATATCTGCAGGATCTTTGCCGAAGAATTTAGTCGCAGCAGCATCGGCCGCTACGATATCCCTGGAGAGAATAAGACTCTTCATGGTGATCACATCATCCAGCGAAACGCCCATCGGACCATTCTGTTTCAAGACATAATAGGCATCTACAACGTTCAGTGTGGGTTTTTTGTAGTGTAAGAAATCTGCAATACATTGGTGCAGGTCATTTTTATGCCAGAAACCGCGGTCCCACACACATCCCATCATGTTCTTCATGCAGATGGAGATTTTGGAGGAACTATGGTGTTTGAGAATAGGTACATTGATAAATACATCGCTGTTTACAATCAATTCATGAACTTTCATCTCTTTGAGTTTGACGCCTCCCACGACGTCGACTTTCTGGTAATATCTTTCGCTGTCGCCGGGGACCATCTTGCCTCCTGCAGCAACGACGGCTGCCTCAATTCCCGAGTTCTTGTAACATTTGGTCCATTCGTGACAGGTATGGTCGAATACAAAAACCTCTTTGGCGCCAGCTTTCAAACATTGTTCCACGATCCGCTTTACCAGGATTGGATTGGTATTTGCACCACGTTCGGGAACACGATCCCAGCCAATGTTGGGTTTTATCACCACTTTCTGACCGGGTTTGACAAATTGCGACATACCACCCAGCGCTTCGATCCCTTTGTCGAACATGACATCCGGTTCACCGCCGCGAACAGCGATCAAATCGTAAGGTAGTGCAGCATTCCCTGCCATCAGGTTATCTATTCCGCCAAAGGTTATCGCGGCACCAGAAACTATACCTGCCCCGATGCCCGATGTGATGAATTTTCTGCGTTCCATGTTGTTTGAAATTAAAATTGTTACAATTTGCGATCCAAATTTATAAAAATTACAAACAATCTGAAACGACGCAAGCCCGCCTCTCCTTTCGATGCCTGCCATCCTGATTGAAGAGGGAAATATTCAAAATATATATCCCAGGTTGAACCTTCTGAAATTCATCATCTAAGCCATCCCACAAAATCTGGTCATTACGGCCAGTGGTGACGTTGTTGGCCAAGTTTCGTACCATCCTGCCGGCACAATTCAGAATCGTTATATTTAAAATCCATCCCAAATCGTCCGTTTTCACTGAAATATTCAGCTGATCGTTGAGCCCATCCCCATTTGGAGTGAAAACGACAGGTTCAACAGAGACCATTTCGTTTGTTGGAATTGTGACTTCAACTACCGAATTTTGGTATCCGGGAGTAGCAAAACCCGCACTCTTTGCCGCTGAGTGCCAGTTATCCTTCCGGGAAGCCTCTACTGCAAAACTGATCCGCTCGAGGGATATCCCTTCCACTTCCGAAATCAGCGGGTCGTGCATACCTTCATCATAGTTCATTTCATCCAGAACTACCTGCTCCTTGTTCAGCAACACAACGCTACCGGCCTTGTCTGCCAATGTTGGGAATTTCTGAGTCTTCAGCAGGCACTCCTCGCACCTGGTCCTGTAAAAACGACGAATCCCTTCCGGGGATATTGTGACAGCAAGATAAGACCCCGGAGCCAAATATTGCTGGCAGGCAGACAATTGTGTAAGTTGCTTCAACACTTTTGAAGCGTCCCGGGTCGCAAGGAAAAGACCGGAGATATCCACACTTTGGCTGCTGTTGTTGTAAATCTCGACAAAATCACAGCCTTCCGGGAACGGATTGAAAAGCACTTCACTGATCAGTAATCCCGATTTTACCTGCCCCGATTCAACCTCTTTACTTTCGATTGAGCCAAAAGAGAGGAATAAAAAAATAAAAATGTAAATAAATACCGCCATTTTTTGGAAAATAATAAGAATAATCACTAATTTTGAACCCGCAAGGTTACAATTTGTTTTTATCTTGGGTTTTCTCTATACAAGTTAACCTATTTAAGGATCAATAACGAATAATCCGGAGTCAAAATGGGTTTAGAGTTTGAAGGGTTTAAAAGGTTTAAAAAAGTTTGAAGGGTTACCGATCCCTTAGCGAAACCGAAGGGTCAATCCTGAGAGTGAGCTAAGGGGCAATGAACACTGAAAAGATGGGCCGATGAGACCGATCTATTTACTTTATCCTTTTTACTTTATCCTTTATCCTTCTTTTTCTTATTGTGTTAATTAATAGAACCATAGAATATAAAAGTCATGAAAGTAGCAATCGTCGGAACCAGTGGCGCAGTAGGCCAGGAGTTTTTAAGAGTGTTGGCAGAACGTAATTTTCCTTTGGATGAACTGGTCCTTTTCGGATCGGCCCGTAGTAAAGGAACAACTTATGAATTCGGGGGTAAGAAACTTACTGTGAAAGAGTTGCTACACAACGACGATTTCAAGGGGATTGATATTGCGCTGGTATCTGCCGGAGCAGGGATCTCCAAAGATTTTGCCGATACCATCACGAAATTTGGCACCATCATGATTGATAACTCAAGCGCCTTCAGAATGGAAGCGGATATTCCATTGGTAGTTCCGGAGGTCAATGCCGCCGATGCCAAAAACATGCCACGCCGGATCATTGCCAACCCAAACTGTACCACGATTCAGATGGTGGTAGCATTGAAGCCGATTGAAGAGCTCTCCCACATCAAAAAAGTGCACATCTCCACCTACCAAAGTGCCAGCGGTGCGGGCGCTTCAGGTATGGATGAGTTGCAGGCACAAACCGTGCAGGTTGCCAACAACGAAGAACCTACTGTGAAGAAATTTGCCTTTCAGATTGTGCAGAACCTGATCCCCCACATCGATGTCTTCCTCGACAACGACTACACCAAAGAGGAGATGAAGATGTTCCACGAAACGCGCAAAATCATGCACTCCGACATCCTGGTAAGCGCTACTGCAGTTCGTGTGCCGGTGATGCGTGCCCACTCCGAAGCCATCTGGGTTGAGACAGAAAAAGAGATTTCAGTAGAACAGGCCCGTGCAGCATTTGAAAAAGCCGATGGGGTGATCGTGATCGACAATCCTGCGGAAAAACAGTATCCGATGCCACTCTACCTGGCAGGACGCGATGAGGTATTTGTCGGAAGAATCCGCAAAGACCTGACAACTCCCAACGGACTTGCCTTCTGGACCGTCTCCGACCAGATCAAAAAAGGTGCGGCACTTAATGCCGTTCAGATTGCGGAATACCTGGTGAAAGAGGGAGTTGTGAAATAATTTTTTTTAGACCTGTCAGGTTTTGAAAACCTGACAGGTCTAAAAAAAATTAATCTTCAAAATTTGGGAACAAAAAATCGTTGAACGGAAATCTCGTTACGTGAATCTTTTTCACCTCTTCGTACAATACCCGTTTAAAATGTGGGATATTGATCCGTAGTTTCGCCGAAATAAAGATCGCGTTCCCGCTCTCTTTGGCCATCCATGAATTTTTCCACTCCTCCAGACTCTTATTCTCGCGTGTGGAAGGTGTGAGGTCGTCCTCCTCCTTCTCGACATGTGTAAATGCATCAATCTTGTTGAAAAGATAGATCATCGGCTTATCGGATGCTCCGATGTCGGCCAAAGTTTTATTAACCACCTCGATTTGATCTTCAAAACCGGGATGGGCAATATCGACTACATGAATGAGGATATCCGACTCGCGCGTCTCATCCAGTGTCGACTTGAACGACTCTACCAGGTGATGGGGCAATTTGCGGATAAACCCTACCGTATCGGTCAATAAAAAGGGCAAATTACCCACAACTACTTTGCGAACAGTGGTATCCAGCGTAGCGAAAAGTTTGTCCTCGGCAAAAACCTCCGACTTGCTTATCATGTTCATGATGGTCGATTTACCAACATTGGTGTAGCCAACCAGTGCCACCCTGACCATGTTGCCCCTGTTCTTTCTTTGTACACTCATCTGCTTGTCGATCCTGGCAAGTTCACTCTTCAGTAGTGAAATTTTATCGAGAATGATCCGCTTATCCGTCTCGATTTGCGATTCACCGGGTCCACGCATCCCGATACCCCCTTGTTGCCGTTCAAGGTGGGTCCACATGCGGGTTAGGCGGGGAAGTAAATATTGGTATTGCGCCAGCTCTACCTGCGTTTTTGCATGCGCAGTCTGGGCTCTTTTGGCAAAAATATCGAGGATCAGGTTGGTGCGGTCAAGTATTTTGCAGTCAATCACCTTTTCGATATTCCTAAGTTGTGTCGCGGAAAGCTCATCGTCAAAAATAACAGAGTCGATCTCATGAACAGTCACAAAATCAAGGATCTCCTGAAGTTTTCCGGATCCGACAAAAGTTGCAGGGTGAGGATTGACAAGCCTCTGGGTAAAACGTTCATAGATCTCGGCGCCAGCCGTTTCGGCTAGAAATTCAAGTTCATCGAGGTACTCCTGCACCACCTTTTCGTCCTGTTTCCCATAGATCAATCCTACCAGGATTACTTTCTCCTTTTTGATGGAGGTGTCGTGTAATTTTGCCATGGGACAAAAATAGTCAAAAAACAGCGTCAGTGAGTGGTATTCGGGGAATCTGCGACAAACGAATAGAATCAAAGCATTTAATATCAAATATCCACAGGCAGGGCATCACTCCATCGTGTGCATTATCCTAATTGTTACAGGACCAAGCAACCCAGATTCAAGCAAGGCATCTTCCTTCTTCCAAAGTCGCCAGGAGGTAAAACTCTGACGTCCGGTAGGACTTGGTTTTTCTGCTGTTATCCATTCGGGCCAGTTACTCTGTTTCATCGTTCCGTTTGAATTCCGTTCGCTGTCTTCAGGCAGGTTCTCATCACCAATCTGCCGGTTGATCCACAAATTAACCACTTCAATGCTTAGATTGTTCTCTCCGGAATGAACGAAAGAAGTGATGTCCAACTCATAAGGCGCCTTCCACAAAATGCCGGTTTCCTTGTTGTTGATGAAAACTTTTGCCATTACCTGAACCCTTCCCAAATCGAGATGAAGCTGAACGCCCTTTCTTAGCAGATTGTCCGGTACATGCATTGTGGCCTGGTACTTTCCTGTTCCCGAAAAATAGTTGACCTCCTTGTTGTCCATGGTACTCCATGACTCCAGCTTGCTTAGTGTCAATTCGATGGGATTATTTTTCGATGGAAAACTTAGCTTCCATGGGCCAGTTACTTGCCAGGATCGATCTGATGCTGAGACATTCAAGGTTTGTTTCTTGCCTCCGGTTTTCGTGAATTCATAGTTACCTGGAGATGAGATGGCCCCTTTCAAAAACAAGAATTTCTCCACCTGCAAGTTGTTTCCACTTGCAGGTGATACGATGCCATTTTGCATGATTGGTTCGCCATTCCAGGTAACAGAAGTCAGTCTTTGAATATCAGTTTGAGTATCAGGATAGAAAACAATAAATCCACTGCCGGCAGGATCAAGTATAATTGGAACCCTTGTCGTCCCTCCATCACCAGGGCTATAGGCAGTTATCGCGCTAATTCGTCCGGTTTCCGGATCCCACCATGCGGGCCGTTTGCCCTTTACCCGAAAAGTACAATTGGCTACTTCGGTAGAATCGGCGCCATTCGCGATAAAATAAATATCGGCATCCTCTGTTTTCCTATGGATGTATCTCAATTTTTGGTCAGAAGTAAAATCAGGGACCTTTCCAACTCTTTTCAATGCTTCTTCTACTGAAATATTTCTAAAAACCCGGCCTTCCCCAACGTGGCGTTCCTGAACAGAGTCGGTTAAGTTGCCCCATAATTGGTTAACCATTGTTTTCAACTTTGCATCCGCATTGGGATAATCGGCCAGACCGGGTGTTGCGATCGGTGGTTCGCCCAGTACTGAAGCTCCATGAAGTACCAGGTCCCTAACCTTGCTTAGCTCACCAACAGTCATCGTTCCCGTATGTGTTAAAACTAACAGGGAATGCTTGTTGCCCGCACCATCAACCAATTGACCATCTTCCACTTTTATTTTTTGAAAGGCGTCTGGACTACAGGCATCATAATCGTAACCGGTAAGTTTTAAAGTTTTAAACCGGTAAATGGGTTCTTCTGGCTGAAGGTTCAGTACATCGGATACAAAAGTACCTTGCCGCAACAAGTACTGGCAGCGGGAAAGATAAGTATGCCAGGGAAGCAAATAATCCCACCAGGTTTGGGTGCGTTCGTAATGCAGTCCGAAAGGGCCCATCGACATACCCGGTTTCCGCTCAAGCCAGGGTTGCATGGCATATCGGTGGAAAACGAATTTGTTAACCCCATCGCAAAAAAAGCGGTCGCCAATGGCCTTGATATTGCCGGGATGCATCAGCCATTTCTCCTCTTCCGCACAGGTAAAGCTCTCTGCTCCGGCAATAGTACGGTTGTTGAGATGGACTGCGGATGATACTCCTTTAACTTTATCTGAATACCAGTCCCCATTGTTTCGTGCCCAGAATTCGCTCATTGGTTCGTCAGCGAAGTTGGCGGCATCCAGGTCACTTCCAATGGTGTTATAGGGTTCCATCGAAAATAGAAGGCCGTGTTCATGGCAAAGTTTTTGCATCTCTGCCACATAGTTTTCCACCATCAGTTCGGAGATGGTCTTACGAAGATCCCACAGGAAACGTTCTGTTATTTGCATATTGCCCAGAACCCTGTCCCTGAGGACCGGCAGGAATGGAAGTATATCGTATCCTCTTCTTTTCCTGAACTCTTCACTCATGTTAGCTGTCCAATTTTGAGCCCCTACTTCCCAACTATCTATGTGTGAAGCTACCAAGGTCTTGCCAGCATCCTTCCCCGACAATTTCACCAGTTTTTCCATCATCCCGGCGAAGTTTCTGCGAACACCCTCTTTGCTCAGCTTGTCACATTCCGGACCCTCCCCTCCTGAGGCGCCCGGTTTGTTGACGGCTCCGGTATAGGTATGACCGAACCGCATGATGGTCCACTTGCCTGCCGGAGCCTCCCATTTCAAGTGACCGGACTTGTCTGTGAACTGAGAAATATTGATTACTTTATCATGAGGAATAGCAACCCCGACCGGCGTTGGAATATCCGGCCTGGCGAACTTGTTGAAAATGCCGCTTTTCGCAAATACAGCTTTCATGGCCAGGTTTTCGATTTTATAACCATGGCTGTTTTCCTGGTCCTGAACTGCCAGTGTGGCAATATCACGGTAAAAATCGCCTTTAGAGGGTGGTTGCGGCAATGACATTTCAACCATTTTACCCCCTGTCACTATCGTATCATTACTGACCACCGTTTGCATGGCATATTCGGGTGTGATCCAGGGTCCGCCGCTGCCAGTCCAGCCGGCATCGTTGGCCATGTTGATCTCCAGTCCCAATCGTTTCGCCTCGCTGACAGAGAAGAGGAACAGCTTTTGCCATTGCCCGTCCATAAATTTCACCGGACCGTCAGGGGTACCATCGCCAATCACTTTAAGATCGATGTCCATGATCAATACGCCACCGATTCCAACCCGTTTCATGGCTTCAA
>JAVHPO010000268.1:0-2401 GCA_036170635.1 Prolixibacteraceae bacterium
AGTGGCTTTTCTAAGCAAATATATAATTACGTAATTCATTCATTAATTGTTTTTTAAATGAAAAGTTTGGTTAAAAAGCAGGAAGCGCAGAAAAGCGTGGTGATAGCCCAGTGCTGTGCCAAGACTTCCAAGTCGGTTGTGGGATGCCACGACTAAATCATCATGAATAAGCTGCCGGGAGAGCAATTTCCTGGTAGGCTTATTCTTAATGAAAAGGAGGGGGAGAGTGGGTGAAAGGGCGAGGGGGCGACTGCTACTCCCAGTATTTATTCCTTGTGGTGGTTATTGTATGGGTCACAGGATTAGAGTCATACATCAAAAATTATCTAGATGATCAAATCAAAACACAATATAGTATCGAAGGTTAGTGATTCTGAAAACTTCTTTGTGGTGAACCTGCTGAGCGGAAATGCCGATTTGCTCACAGCGGAGGAAGCACAGAAGTTGTTGTTGGAAGGACCTGAAAAAAAAGGCGATCCGGAACTGAGGCAGGATATGGCCGACAAGGGCTACCTGGTTGCACTGGAAAGCGAGAATAAGCTCTACCGCAACCGTTATTTTGATTTTGTAGATCAACGTGATGATGAGGAGGTTCAGCTCTTTTTTGTCCCAAATTACAGTTGCAACTTCAGCTGTAGCTATTGTTACCAGGATGAGTACACCAATCCACATCAGAGTGCAACCCCCGCACTGATCCATGCTTTCTTCGATTATATAAGGAAGGAACTGCCCAACCGGCGTAAATACCTGACCATATTCGGAGGGGAACCTTTGTTAAACACTCCGCTCCAGCACGAATTGATTACTCTTTTGGTGGAGAAATCCAATGAGGCAGGTATAGATATTTGTGTTGTTACCAATGGCTATTATCTTGAAAATTATATTGATCTGCTCTCCAAAGGGAAAATCCGTGAGATCCAAATTACCCTGGATGGCACCAAAAAAATCCACGACCAGCGGCGTTTTCTCAAAGGAGGTTCACCCACTTTTGAGCCAATCGTGCGGGGCATCGATGCCGCGTTGGCAGCAGGGTTTCCGGTCAACCTGAGGATGGTGATCGACAAGCAAAATATCGAGAATCTTCCTGAACTGGCCTCTTTTGCCATCGAAAAAGGATGGACCTCGCACCCTCTTTTCAAGACACAAATTGGTCGGAACTATGAATTGCATCACTGTCAGTCTACTCCAGATCAATTGTTTACAAGGATTTCCCTCTTCCAAAAGATATTCGAATTGACAGAAGTGCATCCGCATATCCTGAAGTTCTACAAACCCTCCTATTCGGTGGCCAAATATCTTTCCGAGAACGGTACCCTGCCAGATCCGCTGTTTGATGCCTGTCCGGCCTGCAAATCGGAGTGGGCATTTGATTACACCGGACGAATATACTCCTGCACTGCAACCGTTGGCAAAGAGGAAGAGGCGCTGGGTACTTTTTACCCGGAGGTAACCAAAAACGAACAGTTGATTCATCAATGGGCTTCGCGGGATGTCACCTCCATAGAGGAGTGCCGGAATTGTCAGGTACAACTCGCATGCGGCGGAGGGTGCGGTTCGGTGGCTAAAAACAAGAATGGTTCCATCCTTTCGCCCGACTGCCGTCCTGTCAAGGAGTTGCTGGAGATTGGGTTTAAGGCGTATTTCAGCACAGAATTGACAATTGAAAGTTGACAATGATGCGCTGAGCGCTGAGGAAATGAGAAGCGAGAAGGGGCGACTTGGCGAAGGGGAGAGTGGGGCGAGTGGTTTAAAAGGGTCAGTGTGGAAATTTGGAAATGTGAAAATGTGAGAATTGGCAGTTGCACAATCCTAAATTTCCCGACCATAATGTTGATCCCTATCGGATCCTACGCCAGAGGGGTTAAATGTCAATAGCCCGGGGTAAGCGACGAAGGAGCGACACCCCGGGTAAAAGAGAGCGTGGAATTCACCGTCCGCGGTAGCAAATTGAAAAATGTAATCAGATCGCTTCGGACGGAAGGAACAAATATTGAAAGTGGCGCAATCGAAAATCGAACCCTTTGGCAGGCTCAGGGACCGAATCGAAAATTGACCTGGGAAAAATATTAACCAGGAATCTAAAATATTGACAATAAAAAATTTGAGATGAAAGAGATCAACAGTTCAGAATTTGAACAGGAAGTATTAAACGGAGGTAAAGTTGTTTTGGATTTTTATTCTACAGAATGTCCTCCATGTGAAGCAGTTGCCCCTAAGTTTGAATCTTTGGCGGGTATGTACGGTCATGAGATTAAATTTATCAAGATGTACCGTCAGGCGAACCGGGAACTGTCTGACAAGCTGGGCGTAAAATCTTCACCGACCCTGCTTTTCTTCGACCAGGGCAAAGAGGTTACGGAGCGGTTGGCCGGAGGTATCAAGCGCAGCGAAATCGTTAAAA
>JAVHPO010000269.1:0-12155 GCA_036170635.1 Prolixibacteraceae bacterium
CCCCTCCTTATCAAATTGCCCACGATTCTGACGTTCATTCCATATTGAACATGGAGACTAAGCCTGAAGAACATTCCCGCTTCAAACCCGCTCCTATCAAAAGTCTGAAGGAGGGTTTGATTCTCAATGATCGTTATCTTTTCCAACGTGAACTATTCAACAACGACAAATCAAAGCTGGACGAGACTGTAGCTGCTTTGGATCGTTTTGCCAATATCCAGGAGGCAGTCGAGTATTTGAAAGCGAATTTCAGGTGGACCAAAAGCGAGGCATCGGAGAAATTCGTGCAACTGGTGAAACGGAGATTCTCTCATGAGTAAACTCTACCTTGTTCCTACTCCTATTGGCAACCTTGAGGACATTACCTTCAGGGCTGTGCGGATTTTGAAAGAGGTTGATTTGATATTGGCCGAGGATACCCGAACATCTTCCTTTCTGTTACGCCATTATGAGATTGCCACCAGGCTTGTTTCTCACCACAAGTTCAATGAGCACAAAACTGTTGAGCGAATTGCGGAGCAGATTCTTGGCGGCGATTCAATTGCCCTGATTTCGGATGCCGGTACTCCCTCTATTTCGGATCCGGGGTTTCTGCTGGTGCGCACCTGTCTTGAGAAGGGAGTGGAAGTGGAATGTCTGCCTGGAGCCACAGCATTTGTCCCGGCATTGGTCAACTCCGGATTTCCAAGTGACCGCTTTTGTTTTGAGGGCTTTTTACCTCCCAAAAAGGGCAGGCAGAAGAAACTGACGGAGTTGGCGAACGAATCCCGTACGATGATCTTTTATGAGTCTCCCTACCGGTTGATAAAAGCGCTTGAACAATTTGTCGAATATTTTGGAGCCGAACGGAAGGTTTCCGTTTCAAGGGAACTTACCAAACTATTTGAAGAGAATTTCAAGGGAACAGCAGCAGAGGTTTTGGCGCATTTTAAAACCAAAACAGTAAAAGGGGAAATTGTGATCGTTGTGGAAGGCAAACCGTCATGAAATATACCCATCTCTTCTTTGACCTCGACAACACACTTTGGGATTTCAACGCGAATTCGTACGATGCCTTGCACCTTGCATTGGAAAAGATGGGACTGCAGGATAAAATTGGAGACTACGACTCCTATTTCTCTATCTATCATTCAGTGAATGAGCGATTATGGGATCTTTACCGTGACAATAAGATCACTAAAAATGTTTTGAGAGGACTTCGATTTGAAGAGTCACTTGAGCTAAACCAAACGCCCATGCCCGGAATGGGAGACCTCCTCAACGAGGCTTACCTGACAGAGATGCCAAAGCAGTTGAAATTGGTACCAGGAGCGATTGTTGTTTTGGATTATCTCCACCACAGATACAAAATGTCCATTATAACCAACGGTTTTCGTGAGGTTCAGGTGGATAAGCTTATCCAGTCGGGACTGAAAAAATACTTCGACAAAGTGTTTATATCCGAAGAGGTTGGCGCTCAGAAACCGCACAAAAAGATCTTCGAACATGCCGTTAAATCAATGAATGCTCCGAAAAAAAAGAGTCTGATGATTGGCGATTCCTGGGATGCGGATATTGTTGGCGCAAAATTATTTGGGATGGATCAGGTGTATTATTGTCCGCAATCATCGAAGCTTCACTTCTCTGAGGAAACAGCAGAAGTTGGCCCGTCCAAAACAACCACCCGGGTAATCCGGCATTTGGAGGAGCTTCTGGAGATCCTCTAGGGCACATATCATGCACTTTTTTAACAAAAGTGTAACTCATATGTAACAGACATATAAAATAAGTCAACTATCTTCATTGATTTTTCTTTTATCCCGAAAGAAATTCATACAGGATGGTGTATTTTGGTTAGCAGAAATTTGATAAAATAAATAAATTGAATGGATACCCCCTAAAAAATACATTAAAATCCATCAGAAGTACTAAATATTCATCTTGTACCCCCATAAAATACGATACGGTATTCAAAAAATTAGATTTTTCTTTTATTTGATTTTTTTCCATAAAAAAATTGATCTTTTCCTAAGCTCAAAATTAATTATCAGATATACAATAGCATAGATTCGACTAAAAATTTCAATTAGTTAAATACATGACATTTGTCATATTAAATAGCTGGAAGTCAGCAAAAAGAATATCGAGCAGCTATTGCAAGATACATTTCTTTAAATATATTTGCATCGTGTAACAATTTTTAACACATTTGCTCTATTAAGGGTAAAAACTCCTTTAAATGGTAGGTTTTGTGCTTTAAAACGACTTTCCACGCGTTGTTCACTAAAAAAATTGACAATTGGGTAGGAAAATTCGAAAAAGGACAATTTTTGTATTCCTAACTATATTACAGTTCAATTTTGTTTAACGCTAAAAATTTGTCTATGAGAAAAATTTCGCTGTTGCTTGTATTCCTCGGCTTTATAGGATTACAAGTTGTCTTCGCACAGACCCGTCAAATAACGGGTGTTGTGACTTCCGGCGATGACGGCACCTCTATTCCGGGGGTTTCTGTCGTTGTGAAGGGATCTACGCTTGGGACTATCACCGACATGGATGGTAAGTTTACTTTAAAAGTTCCGCAGGGTGCTAAAACACTTTCCGTAACTTTTGTGGGTATGTCTGCTACCGAGGTGGCATTGACATCCGCAAGCAATTACAAGATAGTCATGCAATCAGAGACCGTCAGTGTGGACGAGGTGATCGTAACTGCCATGGGTATCAAAAGAAAACCCAAAGAGATGGGTGTTGCAACGGCAAAAGTCGACAACCAGGAACTTACCAACGCAGGAGCTTCCAATGTGATGAATGGAATGGCTGCGAAAGTTTCCGGTCTTCAGATCAATACCATCAACAATGGGGTTAATCCTGAAACCAAAATCACCCTCCGTGGTAACCGACACTTCCTCGCCAGTAACCAGGCCCTGGTTGTACTGGATGGAGTACCGGTTAGCGCGACCTACCTTAACTCTATCAACCCGAATGATATCGCTGACGTAAACATATTGAAAGGCTCTTCTGCAGCCGCACTTTACGGCAACGATGCGTCAAACGGTGTTATGATTGTGACAACAAAAAAGGGAGACAAAGGAAAACTGACTGTTAAAATCAGCAACATCACCACATTCGAACAGATCTCTTATCTTCCCAATCTGCAAACCAGGTTTGGTAGCGGTTCCGGTGAAAATCAGAGCAATTCAGACAATAACTACACGTTCTGGATTGGTCCTGACCGGAATACAGACCCTTATACCTCTTACGAGAACCAGACTTACGGTCCAGAATTCAATGGACAGATGGTTATTCTTGGAGGTAAACTGGTTGATGGTTCTTACCAAATGGTTCCATACACTGCCGTGAAAGACCAGAAGAAAAATTTCTTCAACACAGGTATCTCAATGCAGAACGACATTTCTGTATCTGGGGGCGATGACAAGAGTCATTTTTACCTCTCTGCCCAGGATGTTAAAAGTACAGGTACAATTCCTGATGATACAAACAGAAGAACAGGCGCCCGTATGTCAGCTGGCAGAAAGTATGGTATTTTCTCTGCTGATTATTCAATCTCCTTTACCCAGACAAGCACCAGCGTTTCCGGTGGTGACATGTACCAGGGTCGAGGCGTATACTGGAATGTGTTAAATACACCTCCCCATGTACCGCTTACTGCTTACAAAGACATCGTAAACAATCCATTTGCTACGCTTGACGGCTATTTCAATGCCTATTATCCAAACCCATACTGGCAGATCAAGCATGCAAGAAACAATAAACGGCGCAACGACATTTTGGGTTCAGTCAATCTTACATTGAAACCAACCAAATGGCTTGAGATCTCCAACCGTTCAGGTTTGGTTTACAATGGAATCAACCAACACAATTACAAGGACGAAGCCATTTACAACTCCTATTCCCAATCGGATCCATGGAGCCAGGGGCACATGGGTGTTAGTTCACCCTATGCCGGTAATTCAAGCGACCGGATGGACAACAGTATGATCCTCACCAATGACTTTACAGCTACTTTTGATCACAAATTTGATAATTTCTCGGTGAAAGCGGTTATTGGTAATTCGGTCTATTCCCGCAAGGATGAAGGTATTGTTGATGCGGCAGACGGTGGTTTGGTGGTTCCTGGTTTGTACAATATCAGCAACCGTATTGGTAATCCTTTTGTTGGCCAATATTCCGTGAATCGTAACTCTATCGGAGCTTTTGCTGACTTCACTGTTGGATACAAAGATTATGCTTTCCTGCACTTCTCGGGACGTAACGACTGGGACTCAAGATTGACGAAAGCAAACCGTTCTTTCTTCTATCCTGCGGCTGACGTTAGTATCCTCCTTTCTCAGATGTTTCCTTCTATCATCAGCAACAACGTTCTTTCATTCCTGAAAGTACGCGGCGGCTGGTCACAAACGGGTCAGATTTCTCTTGATGACTGGTACGGGACTTTGCCACAATACTATTCGGCAGCTGGTTTCCCATATGGAGGTACTGCCGGTTATGCCTTGAGTACTACGCTCAGCAACCCGCTTATCAAACCTGAGAAAACCAATGAAATGGAGGTCGGTCTTGAAATGAGCTTCCTCAAAAACAAGATTCACCTCGAAACCAACGTTTACCAAACCAAAACACTGGATCAAACCATTCCTGCACAAATCTCTGCAGCAACCGGTTACTACAGCGCTTTGATCAATGCCGGTGAACTCGATAACAAAGGTTTGGAAGCTGACCTGAAATTCACTCCGCTTCTTAACCTTGGAAAAGTAACCTGGAATGCTTCCATCAACTATTCGTACCTGGAATCTAAAGTTGTTTCGATCTTCCCAGGATTGGATGAGATTGCTATTTATGATGCTTCTTATATAAAAGTTGGCGAACAATTCCCTGCCATCAAAGTCTCTGATGTGAAGAGAACACCTACGGGCCAGATTATCGTTGATCCCAATACAGGCCAGGCGGTAAAAGACCCGGCCCTTCAACAGGTTGGTCATGGTAACCCAAATCATATTTTGGGTATATCTTCCGATTTGAATTACAAAGGTTTCCGTCTGTCTGCAACAGCTGAATACAGAGGTGGTAACGTAATTGTCAACGCTGTTGGTAACGCGCTCGACTTTACAGGAGTTTCCGAGCACTCCGCTCAAAACGGCCGTCAGCCATTCGTTATTCCTAACTCTGTTACACAACCATCCCCAGGTGTCTATACGCCAAACACCAACATTCTGATCAGAGAAGCAAGTCGTAACTTCTGGGTAAACTCAGACTATCACAATGTACAGAGGACCTATACAACCAGCGCCGCTTTCTGGAAATTGAGAGAGGTTGCTCTTTCTTACGATATTCCTGTTAAACAACTATTTGGTGGCAATTCGATTCAGGCAGCTCAGATCGCAGTTATTGGAAGAAACCTGCTTATGCTTCGTCCCAAATCCAATGTTTGGACGGATCCTGAATTCAACACACGGGGAGCTACTGTCAATGCTGTTGGTTACACCACAGAAGACCAGACTCCTCCAACCAGAGTATTTGGTTTTAGTGTAAAACTTACTTTCTAAAATTTAAATGAATACTAAGATGAATAAGATATTTATAACGCTATTAGTTTCTCTGGTTCTTTTAGGAAGTTCCTGCTCAGATTTTCTCTCTGTGAATGAAGTCAATCCGAACAGCGCTTCAAAAGTTCCTGCCAAGCTGTTGTTGCCTGCTGCCTTGAAAAACATCGCGGCCAATATGAATACTCCGGGTAACTATGATTTCGTCTACCTGTGGCATGGCCTTTGGTCTATCAGTACAGGTTATACCCAGCCAACAGCGCTCATGCAATACAATTTGCAAAACACCAGTTATCAGGGAACTTTCCATTCCATGTACACTTTCGGTCAGAACCTGACTGAGATTGAAAATGGTTCCACTGACGCAAAAGAGTGCAATTTTCGTGCAATCGCGATGATCATGAAGGTTTATATCATGCAAAACCTGGTTGATATCTGGGGTGATGTTCCTTACACTGAGGCCTTCGGCGCCAGCGCCGGTATCCTGAAACCCAAATATGACAAGCAAAAGGATATCTACGAAGATTTGGTGAAAAAACTGGATGCGGCTATCTCGCTTATTCAAAAAGCGCCTGTCGATGCTACAGAGATTCCGGGCAACAGTGATATCATGTATGCGGGCAATATGTCCAAATGGGCAAAATTTGCCAATACGCTCAAATTGAGAATGCTGGTTCACCAGTCCACTATGACTGGACGTGACACCTACATCAAATCTGCTATAGCTACTACGGCATCTGTTGGTTACATTGGCGCCGGTGAGGGTGGATTGGTTAATCCCGGTTACGCTAATTCTGTTGGTATGATGAATCCTTTCTATGAAAGATATTACAAGGCCGACGGAACCCAGCAATCAGACGGTGTTACCTACCACATGGGGGGTAAAGATGTGATCAAATTCATGAAAGATAACGCCGACCCGCGTTTGAGCCATTTCTTCAATGGTACACTCGCTGATCCTACCATCTTTGATGGAAACATCCTTGGTCAGGACCTTGCTCAGGCATTGGCTCCCAACAAAACATCCTACCTGGGTTACAAGGCAGGGAATCAAAGCTACATGGTCGGCACTTTTGACAAAAGTGCACCACTTTTGACGGATTTCGAAAGTTTGCTTATTCAGGCTGAAGCCGCTGAAAGAGGATTCATTACCGGATCCGGTAAAGACCTTTACAATGCTGCAATAACTCAATCCTGCATCTACATGGGAATCACTTCAACTGTAGCTGCTGCTTATCTTGCATCTGATAAAGCATCTGTCAATTATGATTTGGCTTCCAACAAGATCACATTGATCCTTACACAAAAATGGGTATCTCTCAACGGAGTAGCTCCAATTGAAATTTGGACCGACTACCGCAGATCAGGTATTCCAACTACTCTTACCTTCTCAAGTGACCCGAACAAGTTGAGCCCGACTCCTCCTGTCAGGTTGCTCTATCCGCAACGTGAGATTTCTGTTAACAACGACAATCTTGTAGCAGTTGGTGCTATCAGTGCATTTACTTCCAAGATTTTCTGGCAGAACCGTTAATGATCGAAAGTATCAATTTTAAAAATTTTTAAGTATGAAAAATAAAATATCATTGACCCTCTCCTTTCTTGCAGGCATCTTTCTTTTGAATTCTTGCCTTAAAGACAACATTGGAGAATACTGGAAGGATGATCTTGCAGGTAAAGCTTATGCCACGATTGCGGTTTCCACGCTTCAGCAATTGGCATTGAAACCGGTTGCAGGTGAGGTTCCTTTCCAATTTTTGGTAAACATTGCCACGGATGCTCTTCCTAATGAAGACATTACAGTCAATTTGGCGATTGATCCTGCTGCAATTACAGCCTACAACAAAGCTTCAGGCAAGAACTTCTCATCATTCCCAACAGCTGCACTTGTTACTCCTACCCTGACCATCAAAGCGGGTACCAGAAACGGATATGCCTCTGCAAAGGTTTGGGGTGCTGAAACCTTGGATGCTTGCGCTACCTTCGCGACTGCCATCTCTATTACTTCCTGTAAAACAGCATCTGGAAAGGATATTCCGGTCGCAGCCAACATGAAATCTTATCTGGTGGCTCTGCCTATCTCCAACCCCTATGCCGCCGATTATGCCGTAACGGGTTATCGTATTCGTCCGGGCAATGCAACTGAGATGATGTCTGCCGGTCAAATCGAAACATTCGCAACCATGGATTGTAAAACAGTTCGCAAAAACGGTTTCGGTAACTATTTTGCATTTGATGTTACCATAGAAATTACAACACAAACTGTTGTTGTTGGCGGTACTACTTGTTACAAGGTTATAGCTACCCCGATTGATCCTTCTACCGGCTCATCTGTTGGTGGTATGTGGCCAGTCTGGACCGGAGATGCTACTTTAAAGCCAGCAGATCTTACGATCAATTACTACAACCCTGTTAAGAAGCAATTTGTTTTGAATTGCTGGTATGCCAGCGGTGCGGGTAATCGTATCATGTACGAAGTAGCTACCCGCTTGTAATCATATTTAACTTTAAATGTTTATAATAAAAAAAATATGAAAAGAAAAAACTTGATCGCTGTAATGCTGCCCGTTTTGTTCGGATTGTTTGCATTGCAAAGTTGCACCAAGGATACTCCGACTTTCAAGGTTTATCAATCCTTTACCGAGCCGGCAGTATCTGCACCTTTGGATGGGGCAACTATTAAGATTACAGGAACGACTGTCGACCTGAAATGGGTATCAAAAGATGCGGATGGAGATGCAACGAAAGCGGACGTTTATTTTGGACTGGATTCCAAGCCAGCCCTATATAAAGCAGCCAACGCCGCAACCACACTTAACGTTCCTGTTGAGCTTGGTAAGACTTACTATTGGAAAGTGACCATGAAAGATGCCAATGGGGTAATGACCTATGGACCAATATGGAGCTTTACTGTATTTGAACCAATTGGTATCTTTGTTGGAACTTATCTCGTGGATGAACCGGAAGAAGCATGGACTTATACTGTTCATTTTACAAAGCTTTCTGCCAATACTTTAAAAATTGATCAGTACTGGGCTTCATGGCCAGCTACCTGGACCCTTGATTTTACCAAGAATACCTATTCAATGCCACTTATTGACTTTGGAGGAAACTATTCTGGTATTGAATCCGGTACAATCGATCCGGCAACTGGTAAAATGGTGGGAAATTATACCATCTATTACAAAGGGAAATCTATTGAAGCCGGCGTTCACACTTACACTAAAAAGTAATTTCAGCATTTACTGCTGAGTTTTCTTTTACATATGCAAAAAGGAGTTTCCCGGTTAGGGAGACTCCTTTTTCGTTGTAGCTGATTTTGAAAACTATAGGGGATTGGGTTTGTCTGACTAAAATATTGTTTTTTTGACTTTTCAGTAGATTTTTTTGAAAATTCTCATTGAAAATACATTTCATTTCGATAAATTTGAAATCCCTGTATTATGCAGTGATTATGACTGTAATGAATACGAAAACGATATTAATTTGATCATAAATCACTGCCACAATTGTGAAGAAAAATAAACATATCCGGTTACTTACGGCTGCTCTTCTGTTTGTTGCAATGGTTCTTTTCTCACATCCGGGTAGGTCTCAGGAAATCCAGGAGATTAAAATATCAGGGAGCTACTCAAAGACTCCTCTTCATGAAGTTTTCTCATCCATTGAAAAAAAATATGGGATCCGTTTTTTTTATAAAACAGAATGGATCGCCTCCGGGGATTTTACCGGATCATTCGATAATCAGCCTCTTATACAGGTAGTTAACCGTATTGTTGAAGGCAAAGAATTAGACAGCAGGTTTTTTCAGGACAATTCGGTGTTTGTTTTTCCGGCGAGTGCCGATAAAAATTTGGTTACCAGCAAGGAAGAATCAAAAATGCTTGTGGTAGGAGATCCAATCAATCAGGGGAGGTACAAACGGGCCAAAATACAAGGAAGGGTTTTCGAAGGCAAAACCGGTGATCCGCTGATGGGAGCCGTGGTCTACAACCCTGAAACCAAAGTTGGAGTGGCAACTGATGCCAGGGGTAGATATTCCATCGATCTCCCATGCGGACAAGTGCACCTTCAGGTATCATTCATGAGCTTCGAAAATCAATTTTTCAGCATCAATCTGATCCAGGATGGGAAGGTAGATTTTGATCTGTTCGAGAAATCCTTTTCGATTGCGGAATTAACTGTAATCGGCGAAAACTCGAAGGCCTCCAAAGCCCAAATGAGCATGATCAAGATGAGCTCCATCACCGTGAAAGAGCTACCGGTATTGATGGGTGAAGCCGATTTGATTAAGAGTATGGTTATGATGCCGGGTGTTCAGAGCGTTGGGGAAATGTCGTCCGGATTCAATGTGCGCGGCGGAAATACTGATCAGAACCTTATTCTGGTCAATGGAGCGCCAGTTTTTAATACCACACACCTGTTTGGTTTTTTTTCCATGATTAACCCGGATGCCGTTGAGGATGTTACCCTCTACAAAGGTGGAATTCCCGCCTCCTATGGCGAGCGCATCTCGTCGGTGATGGATGTACAACTTAAACAGGGGGATACCAAGAAAATTACTCTTAACGGTGGAATAGGACTGATCAACAGTCGTCTGACTATTGAAGGTCCTTTGTCAAAAAAGAAGAAAAGCAGCTTCATGTTAGGTGGAAGAACTACCTATTCTGATTACCTGCTTCAACGGACAACAAATCCTACATTCAAATACAGCATTGCCAAATTTTATGATCTGAACGCGGCAATTGATTTTGAATTTGGGCCTAAGAACCATCTGAAATTGATGGGCTATACGAGTTCAGATGCTTTTAATCTCAATACCAGTACATTGTATAATTATGGTAATGCGCTGGGTTCGCTGAATTGGAAAATGAATTTGTCAGATAAAATCATCTCCAATTTATCCCTGGCCTATTCTAAATATGATATATCAGTCAATCAAAAAGATCCCACTTTGCCACAGGACGATTATATCCTGAAATCGAATATTCAATATGGCAGTATCAAATATTCCCTTTCGTTTTATCCCAATGATAAGCACCGCATCAACACTGGATTTCAGGCAGTAGGATATCTGATTAATCCGGGAGAAATGGCGCCTGCCCAGGAAATTTCGAATGTCGTTTCTACCACGTTGCGCAAAGAGAGATCCGCAGAAATGTCACTTTTTGCCGATGATGATTTTGATTTGACGGATAAGCTAGCTTTCAACGTTGGTTTACGTTATACAAAATTCGACAACCTGGGTTCGGGAATGGTCTATTCCTATGCCCCGGGAGTTCCCAAAAGCGCCCGCACCATTATAGATTCTACAATTTTTAAATCCGGGGATGTCATCAAGTCATATGGCGGATTAGAACCCAGAATTTCCATGAAGTACCTGCTACAGGAGGGTACCTCTTTCAGGTTTAGTTACCAACGGATTCACCAGTTTTATAATCAAATATCCAATAATGCCGTCATTTCGCCGGCAGATTATTGGAAATCTGCCGATGCTTATATTCCACCTGTCATCAATGATCAGATCGCTGCAGGATATTTCAAAAATAGTACCAACTCGAAAATTGAAACATCTGTTGAACTTTATTATAAGAAGCTGCAAAATTTAATTGAATACAAGAATGGCGCCCAGCTCGTCATGAATCCACATATTGAAACGGACCTGATGGTGTCCAAAGGTTATTCCTATGGACTGGAATTTATGGTCAAAAAAAATACCGGACGAATGAATGGATGGCTAAGTTATACTTACTCCCGAACTTTCCGTAAAGGGGATAGCCAATTTCCAGAAGAGGTCATCAATAATGGATCATACTATCCGTCTATTTATGATAAGCCGCACGATCTTTCGGCAGTCATGAATTATAAAATAAGCAGGAGGTGGCGTTTTTCCGGAAATTTTGTGCTCTCCTCTGGAAGACCAATCACGCTTCCTGAGCAAAAATATATGTTTGCAGGCAATCAGGTGGTGATATTCTCCGAGAGAAACAAATACCGCATGCCCCCTTATCACCGGATGGACGTGAGTCTTACTTTGGATCAAAATCTTCGTAAAAGACGCATGTGGAAGGGCAGCTGGACCCTTTCTGTTTACAATCTTTACGGACGTAAAAATACCTATTCTGTTTTTTATAAGAAGAGCCCCCAACAAGTGGGTGGGGCTGAAGATAGCCGTTATGACATTTTCCGAATGTCAGTTATTGGTATTCCCGTTCCCTCGATCACCTATAATTTTAAATTCTGATGCGTAAAGAGCTGATTTATATTCTGTTTTTGGTTGTCCTGGCTGTTTCATGTGAGGAGTACTATTATCCCAAAATGGATACATTCAGTGGATATCTCGTAGTTGATGCACAAATTACCAACGATGTTTCGAGGAATACCATTCATCTTAGCAGAACCAGAAGTTTTTACGACAAATTGGCGCCGCTTGAGGTATCAGGAGCAGTGGTTAGTCTGATGGAACTGGGGACAAAGAACAGTATCAAAACGTATGAAACCAGTTCAGGATACTATGTGATGAATTCTTTACCGATAATAGGGAAGACCTATTATCTGAGGATTACCATCCAAAATGAGACATTTGAATCGTTGGCCGTTACCATGCCTCCGATTCCG
>JAVHPO010000270.1:0-12144 GCA_036170635.1 Prolixibacteraceae bacterium
CTGGAAGTTTAAGGAAAGTGCCTAAAGTGAACTAAAGTGACTAAAGTGACTAAAGTACTTACGCTCTAATCATAATTATCTCGTATCTCGTATCTCATATCTCATATCTCATATCTCATATCTCATATCTCATATCTCCTTCCATGACCGTATTGAAAAAACATCAGGATCCTATCGGGAAAGCAGTTCACGATTACTTTCAAGGCATTGTAGGCGATTCCATCCTGGTAAGAACAGATATCGCAGAAGATGAAACCCTCTCACCCGGGTACTTCTTCCGAACATTCAAACAGATGCCGCTTCAGGAGCAGGAAGCTTTAAAACGATGCAAAGGTAAAATTCTCGATGTAGGCGCCGGCGCCGGAGCTCATTCCATTTGGTTAAAAGAGAAGGGATTGGAGGTTGTTTCGATCGACATTTCACCGCTTTCATGCGAAGTCATGCGAAAAAGGGGGTTGACCAATGTTTTGTGTGGCAACATTTACTCCCTTACTGACCAGAAATTCGACACCATTTTGTTACTGATGAATGGCGCCGGGGTCGCCCAGACATTACCCGGACTTTCCGTCCTGCTAAACCATTTAAAACAGTTGTTAAATCCGGAAGGAAAAATATTGGCCGATTCTTCAGACCTTCTTTATCTCTTTACCGACGAAAATGGCGAAAGTTGGATCGACATTGCCTCCGACACTTACTATGGTGAGATGGAATACCAGCTAAGTTACAAAACTGTCAGGGGAAAGAAGTTTCCATGGCTTTTTGTGGATTCTGATACATTGGCCGAATATGCCGAAAGATCAGGTTTCACGGTAGTGGATAAAGTAAAAGGATTGCACTTTGACTACCTGATTGAACTTGCACTGAAATGAATTCCTGACGATGGCAAGTAAAAAGCAAAAGATAGTGTGCGTGTGCAACGGGGTTACAGAAAAAGATATTTTTAGGATCCTGAAGAGGGGTGCAAGAGATTTGGAAGATGTAAAGAAATTCACTAGTGCAGCAACCGGTTGTGGCAGGTGCAAGAGCGAGACAGAAGCAATTGTCCAACTGTTCAATGAGAGCAAAATGCCTGATTTACAGACTAATATTGAATTTTAATTTCTTTCGAAAATTCCAATGTTTCTTAATTCTTAATTCTCCTTTCGATTTTTGGATTTTTAAACGATATATTTAAATAATTGATAGATTTGTTCCACTAAAAAAATATCCTCATATAAAATCTTATTAAACATGGCTAAATTGAACCAAGATGCGCTGGATTACCATAGCAATGGAAGACCAGGCAAAATCTCAGTTACTCCAACAAAACCACACGCTACCCAGCGTGATTTAGGTTTTGCATATACTCCGGGTGTTGCAAGTCCTTGTCTTGCAATCAAAGACAATCCGGATGATGTTTACAAATATACTGCCAAAGGAAATTTGGTAGCGGTCATTTCAAATGGTACCGCTGTACTTGGACTGGGGAATATAGGTCCAGCAGCAGGAAAGCCGGTTATGGAAGGTAAAGGGTTGTTATTCAAAATCTACGCAGATATTGATATATTTGACATTGAGTTAGATGCGCTCGATCCTGAACTTTTTATTCAAACTGTAAAGGCTCTCGCTCCTACTTTTGGAGGTATCAACCTCGAGGACATCAAGGCTCCCGAATGTTTCGAAATTGAGGAACGTTTGAAGAAAGAGCTTGACATTCCGATCATGCATGACGATCAGCACGGTACCGCCATCATCTCTTCTGCCGGACTTCTCAATGCCGTTGAAATAGCTGGTAAAAAAATTGAAGATATCCGCATTGTTGTCAATGGCGCCGGAGCTGCTGCTGTATCCTGCACCAGACTATATATTTCGCTGGGTGTCAAACGTGAAAATGTTTTGATGTGCGACAGCAAAGGAGTAATTCAAAGTGAGAGAACCGATCTGAACCAATCCAAAATGGAGTTTGTCCGCAAAACTCCCTGTAGAACGCTGGCAGATACCCTGGTTGGAGCGGACGTGTTTGTCGGTCTTTCCGTTGCCGGTGTGCTGACAAAAGAAATGGTTCGGACCATGGCTCCCAACCCAATTGTTTTTGCCCTGGCAAATCCGGATCCTGAAATTCCTTATGCCGAGGCAAAAGCATCACGTGACGACCTTATTTTTGCGACCGGGCGTTCGGATTATCCCAACCAGATCAACAATGTACTTGGATTCCCCTACATCTTCAGGGGTGCATTGGACGTTAGGGCCAAAACCATCAATGAAGCAATGAAAATTGCGTGTGTCAGGGCTCTGTCGGGGCTGGCTAAAGAGAGAGTACCCGAATCAGTTTTGACTGCATACAATGCCCGTAACATCGTGTACGGTCGTGATTATTTCATTCCAAAACCAATGGATCCCCGGTTGATTACCCGTGTAGCGCCTGCCGTTGCCAAAGCAGCCATCGATTCTGGCGTCGCCCGTATTAACATTACCGACTGGGACGCCTATACGGAAGAACTTGGCCACAGGCTTGGCTCAGAAAATAAGTTGATCTCCATGATGATCGATAAAGCCAAGCAAGATCCTAAAAAAGTTGCCTTCCCTGATGCCAGCGATTATGAAGTTTTGAAAGCTGCCAACATCGCCTACCAGGAGGAGATGGCCACACCGGTTTTAATCGGCAACGAGGAGAAAATCAGAAAACTGATTGAAGAAAACGAACTCGATTTTGGTGATGTAGAGATCATCGACAACAGAAGCAGACCGAACGACAAACTTCGCCGCAGATATGCCGAAATCCTTTTCGGGAAACGCGAACGCAAGGGCATGACGCTCGAAGAGGCAGTAGACAAGATGTTTGACAAAAACTATTTTGCTGCGCTGATGTTGGAGTGCGGGGACGTTGATGCCGTGGTTTCAGGATATTCTACCCGATACACCGATGCTATTAAACCTGCATTGGAAGTAATCGGCAAAAAACCGGACGTCACAAAGATCTTCGGGATGCATCTGGTTATCAGCCAAAGAGGCACTTACTTCCTTGCAGATACAACGATCGATTCCGCCCCGGATGTAAACAATCTGGTCGATACGGCTGTTCAAGTCTCCAAAGTGGTTAAACAATTCAATATCGAACCGCATCTGGCCATGTTGTCTTACTCGAACTTTGGCTCCAACCACGAAGCTTCACCGACAAAAGTTCGCGAAGCAGTGAAAATTCTCCATAAAACATATCCTGACATGATTGTTGATGGTGAAATGCAATTGAGTGTTGCAGTAGACAAGAAGGTTCGCAATGCGATGTATCCTTTCAATAAATTGGCCGAGAAAGATTGCAATGTATTGATATTCCCGAATTTAAGTTCTGCCAACATTTCATTGCACAGTCTTCAGCACATTGCAGAATGTGAAACTTTGGGTCCAATTCTTGTTGGGAACCGCAAATCCATGCAGGTGATGCAGATGCATTGCTCAGTACGCGATGTGGTAAATATGATTGCTATTGCGGTAATTGACGCGCAAAACCTGGATTAGGATTTGTTGGATTACGAAGAAATTATTGGATTAATGAAGGGGTAGCTGGTTGCTATCCCTTTTTTAATTACCAAAGGTTATTTTAAACTATTGAGACTGTTTAAATTTATTTAGAATAAAGTTGAACCCACTTCGGGGTTCCAAATTACATTTGTTCCTCTGTCTCCGGTTTAGCTTCGCTGATCTTCGATTCACCGGAGGTTATTGGCTTCGCCGATCTCCGATTCATATTCAAGTCCTTCGGACTTTATGGTTCGAAAAACCCTGAAAAGGGTTTAATTTGAATAACCCCCGGTGAAACCGGGGGAAAATGAAACAATTGAAGCATCAACCCCGAACGGGTTGAATAGTTTACAAATTATTAGAATTAAATTTAAACCGTTTCTGAATAAAAATCTATTTTTAACGGAATCCATCTTATCTGTTACAATGACCAGAATAATTTTGTTTTTTCCATTTATATTTCTATCAATCAATGGCTTTTCTCAAACCTATTGGCGTATTGAAAACGAGAGGGGGGAAGAATTGCTGCTTACCATCCAAGTAAATTCAGGGAACAATACCTTTGAAACATATACCAGGAAAGATGCTTTGAAAGAGATGGCAGGATCATTTATGTACATGGTGGCCAAAACGGCCGGAAAAGTCAAATATCCCGAACTGATGCATGGTGAAGGTAAAATTTCCTATCGTGCGGATACCGTTAATTATGACGGGAAAATCGATTATCCTGACAAAATATTTTCGTTGAAAGCCAAAACCTGGGATGAGAATTTTTACGGGTTGCTCACCGACAACAAAAACAGAACAACTGTCCTGACCGGTAAGAAATTAAGCACGGACAAGCCATTAAGGGACTATCCCACGCTCATCAATAACACATTCTTATTGATAGAGAGATTATACTGGGATCCTAATCTGAAAAAATCTTCTGACTGGCAAAACTTTAAAAGTGAAGTCAACGACTTAAAATTTAAAATTGCGGATGATTATGAATTGGCCATGACCATGATGTGGCTTGGCAAAAAACTGACTCAAATTCCTCATGAAATAAGGAAACTAAACAAAAAAGCGCCAGATCCGCAACAGAAAAAAACCAATTATTTAAAAATTCTCCCTGCAAACAATGCTATCCTCTTTCTCAATAACATCCCTGATACCAGAGAGGAGATGGATCAACTATTCAAAGAAATCCAAGACAAAAACATTAAAAAATTGATCATTGAGGCTGAAGGAAGCAGAAACTTTTCAATCAATTCTGCTCTTTTGCTGGCCAACCATTTAACTCCCCTACCAGCCAATTGGGGTTATTATCTGACCCGACGGTGGACAGAAACCGAAAATTCCATACCGCAACCTGCCAATTGGGTGCAATTGCTTAAAAATCCGCTGGAATTATCGGGCTTAACCAATGCGATCTTTAATGAAAAAGGCTTCTATTTAAAAACAGTTCCTGCATCGCCAACTTTCAAAGGCAAGGTCTATTATTTGATCAACAAATGGAGTTCAAACGCTGCGGAAGCATTGGCCATCTACCTGAGAAACGAAAAACTGGCTACGCTGGTCGGGCAAAAGAGTGCCGGAGCTCCTGCTTTAACCAATGTTTATGAATTGAACAAACAGTATCGGATCCTCATCCCATTTGCCCAATTTTATGACAAAAATGGAAAAAATTACCAGGGAACCGGGGTGGAACCTGACCAGCAAGTCGATGAAAATGCGGTTGGATATGTGTTGAAGTTATGAGTGATGAGTAATGAGTATTGAGATGATTACATGGTAATGGTACAATTTTCATCCAGTACCAAAATTGTAAATAGTAAATTAATAAATGGTAAATTACTGATTAATAAATACCTATCTAATAATGAGAAGTGTGCCATTCTTTGCTTCAGATATTTTGACTGTTAAATGTGATTTCAAGGTATCGTACTGATAATCTGTCGAATCATTTAATGTAGTTCCATTGAATGAGACACTGTCCGGCTTTTGTTCCATACGGATGTTGAAAACAGAGGCCTTTTTCATCTCCTTCAAACTTAGCTCAATCCTATTTGGGAAATTGGTCATTGAGACAGTGGAGCTGCCACTCTTATCAGGATGGTACACCGTGAAATGGTTGTCGACACCGGGATAGATCAGCCAGGTAAGAGAACCTTTGTTGGCCTCTGTCCCTAATCCGGTGTAACTCCGCTCCACATTCAATGGAACAATCGCTCCCTCCCTGATATAAACAGGAAATTCTTCCAGCGGATACTCCCTTTCAAAAGTTATAGGTTTTGTACCCTCCAACAACATCTTATCATCAAAGAAGTAGCGCCATTTCCCGGCAGGTAATGTTACTTTGACGTTTAGATTGTCACGATAAATCGGAGCTACAACAAAATCCTCCCCAAAAAGATAGTGGTACTTCCCGTCAATTGGCTTCTGCAGCACTCTCCCACCCTGGTGTCCGGTTACGACATAGCTGTACATATAAGGTACCAATTCAGTATGCAGCCACGAAAATTTGCGGATCACCTCCAATTCCTGAGCAGTTCTGTGCCATAGCGCACGTTCACCATGACCCCCGTTAAGAAAAAGTCCGCAGAAAGTTGACAATTGAGTCCAACGCATATACAAGCGGGGTGGGATAACACTGCCCGAAAATCCGGCAACATCAGAACCGATCACATTGTAGCGCAGATTCGCAGCTGCAAGAATACTTTTGATGGCGCTTTCAATTCCTTCGACTCCATCAAACGCCAGATCCTTACCTTTCCCGTTTCCAGCTGACTTCACACCCTTTGATTCCCAGGCATGTACCTGGTCGCCTACCCAGGTTACCGGCGCTGCATCCACAGGTGCAAAACCTTCGGGATGGTACCACCTGTCGATGGATCTTGCAAGTGTAATAAATTCTGAATTCTGCGTCAGACCATGCTGATATTCATCCCGGTAATAATGATCCATGTAAGTTCTGGTGGACATCAATCCAGATTTGGTTGACTTGTAAGCAAAAGGAAAACCACCAACAGAAGTGTAAAAAAGAGTGGCGGTACCATCAAGCTTCCAGCCATCTATACCCAGATCAAAAAGATTTTGCTGACGGCCTCTCCACCATTTCATGGCATCCGGGTTCGAATAATCGATAAATCCGCCTTTGCCCTGCCACCAGTTATTCTTCTCCCCATGCCCAGCCAAATAACCTTTATCGAATGCCTCTTTGAAAAAATCTTCCGATTCCTTTATTCTGGTGCTCTTGCTGTAACTGTTCACCATATTGGTAATCCAGCATACAACCCGATAACCTCTGTTTTGAAGATTTAAGAACCATTCTTTGGGGTGGGGATATTTCAGGGTATCTATTTCATAATCGTTGTACCTCAGACTCCATGGACTATCTATCAGGATCGTCCTGACTGGAATGTCGTATTTTGCATATCCGTTCAACAGCGTATCCACGCGTTCAGCGGTGTTGACATCATCCTCCCACAGCCAGCATTCGAGCGCCCAAGCAGGTGTCAAAGGTGGGTTTCCGTGACGTTGCTGATTGAAGAACATTCCCCGGAAGGGAAAAGCGAACAAAAAATAGTAGAGAACAAATACCAGGATGGTCGAAATTAATAGAATCTTTTCCCAGCGTGCAGTTTTTTTTGTAGTATTCATGCAGTTTGAAAAATTTTCCTTTTGTGACCTTTGTGCTAACCTTTGTGCACCTTAGTGGTTAACATTTAAAATTTAACACAAGGTCTCAAAGGAAAACACAAAGGAAACACGAAGTATTGGGTTATGTTAATGATAAATATTTGGAAAGTAGTTTTTCGAAAAATTATAAGGAGTCTATCAATCCCAACACTTATCGCATCATTTTGAGTCCGAAAATAAGAACTCCCGTATTGACAAGCGTATGAACCAGTGCACTATAAAATACATTTTTAGTTTTGATGTAGGTATATCCGTAAGCCCAACCGGCCACACATGCCAATCCAATATAAATGATAGACTTGGCATGGTAATGTACCAAACCAAACGTTACCCCGGTGATTGCCAGCGAGGTATAAACACCTAAACCAAACTTTTCCGACTTCTCGAGAAAGTATGCGATAGTAAACAGAACCACAGTTACGAAAGCAGGGAACCATTTCATTTTGCCTTCCAGTGTATATCCAACCGCAAATGCCCCGATCAGAAGCAATGCAAATCCAACCAGCCAAAACACCAGCCACGACTTTCCCTGTCCGATTCTCCTGGCAAGCATATTTTGAAGAATTCCCCTGAAGAACAGCTCTTCGAACAAAGCGGTATGTAGAAAAGTTCCTATCATGGTAAAAAGAATGGTTTTGATTACCACACCGAATGGATCGTTGTACCCGATGATGGTCATAAAATCGACTGACCGGCCGAATACAAAAACAAACGCATAGAATAAAATCCAGACCAGAAAGGCAGTTCGCAGTGATTTCCATCTGATTTCCGGAACGAAACCGACCTCTTTTATTCCTCTTACGATGGCAAAAACATACACGCCGGAGAGAATAATCATCACATGGGAGATAGCATCGAAACCGCTTCCATTGATCGGAAGATCATTGTTTTGCTTTAGGCTGAAGAAATTGAAAGGAAAGAGCGCCAGGATGAAAACAGTAAAATCAATCCAGCCTATTTTACGGTTTGGGTCATTGATCAGTCCATAAACCAACACAGGAAAGTAAAGGGTATAGACCAGCAGTCCAGGATTTCCCTCCAGAATATTCTGACCGCTTAATCCCAAATAAATGAAGTAAAGGGGAAGCAATGCGGATGGAAAAAGAAACACATTCCAGCGGTTTTTCCCATTCCAGGCAACAAAAGCCTGAATGATGGGTTCCCTGCCCAGAACAAACTGCAAAAAATAGAAAATCAAAAAAAATGGCAATGCCAGCAGGAGCTCTTGCATCGAGCATCTGCCGTTGGTGTAAAAGAGAAAAAACAGCATAAGCGCCAAAGTAGCCAAGCCGCCTTTCAAAAGTGAATTGTAGAGTTTGCCCTTCTTCATATGAGTAGTTATTTAAACGGAAAGGAGCCTTCCAAGCAGAGATCCTCACCTATTTTCGATTATTGCCGGGATATTGACGACAAGTGTCAAATTCGGTTTATTTGGATGTCAATTGTACTAGTAATTATTAAAAAATTGGAGACCGGAATGGATCTCCCGATAGTTGATCGAACAAATATACACATAGCTGGGCAATTGTTCAAATGAGGGTCAAACAGATGAAAAGCCTGAGTTTTGTCAATATACCAATCCTTGAATCGCTGGGGAAATAGGATTTTTGCAAAACCTTTCAGGCAAAAAGGCGTAAAAGCTTTCGAACGCCTGGCAAATTTCTTGCAGTGAAGGTTTGTGCAAAATATCATCAGATGAACAGAAATAGCAAAGTAGAAGAGGTTGCAAAAATATATTCCGGCATTCAAACGGAGATTTGCCGCTCCCTGGAACAAGCCGATGGCAAAGCGCTCTTCCGGGAAGACAAATGGGAGAAGAACAATGGTAACGGTATTACCTGTGTAATTGATCATGGTGATGCCATTGAAAAAGGGGGTGTAAATTTTTCGTTTGTCAATGGCGCTTTTACCCTGCAACTTGAAAGCATTCTTGGCGAAAAGGCTAACCGCTATTCTGTCACAGGCATTTCTTCCATTATGCATCCTGTCAGCCCGCATCTACCCATTATTCACATGAATGTCCGCTATTTTTCCCTGGATAATGGAACGCATTGGTTTGGAGGAGGGATTGACCTAACCCCGCATTACATTGATGTGAATGAAGCCAGCCATTTCCACAGGCAGTTAAAGCATATCTGTGATAAGTACGATACCGGCTTCTATCCTCATTTCAAGCAATGGGCCGACGACTATTTTTTCATACCGCACCGCAATGAAACCAGGGGGATCGGTGGTATTTTCTTCGACCGCATAAAACCCGATGAAACGATCAACTTTGAACAATTATTGGCGTTTACCATGGATATTGCCCACGCTTATCCAGCGCTTTACGGAAGTATCGTGCAGGGGAAAAAGAGAAAACAATATGATGCATCACAGAAAAAATGGCAGGAATTAAGACGCGGAAGATATGCAGAGTTTAACCTTATTTATGATCGGGGCACCAAATTTGGGTTCGATTCGAATGGAAATGCCGAGTCAATTTTGATTAGTTTACCTGCCACAGCCGCCTGGGAATACAAAAATGAAGTACCACCTGGTTCTGCTGAATATGAAACGTTGCAGTTACTCAGGAAAAATATAGACTGGATCAATCTCCAATAACAACATGACATCAGGAAAAACGGCCATAATACTCATCAATGTAGGAACTCCGGATTCCCCTTCCGTGGGGGATGTTCGCAAATATCTTTTCGAATTTCTGAACGACCCCCGTGTCATTGATTTGCCATGGGCAGTCAGGAAAATCCTGGTAAATCTAATTATCGTTCCCTTTCGGGCCCCCAAATCGGCCAAGCTGTACAAATTACTCTGGACGGTGAAAGGCTCTCCGCTCAACGTGATCAGTAATTCCGTGAGAGATAAATTGCAGGAACAATTTGGCGGCAATTATACATTTTTTGTTGCCATGCGGTATGCCAATCCAAATATCCGGGATGTTATGGAGCGGATTCGGACAGGAGGTTTCTCCAGGCTAATTGTCGTCCCAATGTTTCCGCACTTTGCATCTTCCAGCACTGGAACTGCCAATGAAGCCGTGATGCAACAATTGAAAAAATGGACCGTCATACCGGAAGTCAAATTTATTGGACAGTTCTACAACCATCCTCGATTTATAGATGCGTTTGCCGATCAGATCAGGAGTTACCAGCCCGAAAACTATGATCATATACTGTTTTCATATCACGGATTACCCCTTAGCCACATCAACAGGATCCATCCCGGCATTGATTGCGATAACTGTACCTGTACCATAAAGTTCCCCGGACATGGGGAGTTTTGTTACAAAGCTACCACCTATGAAACAACCCGGTTATTGGCAACCAAACTTGGTTTGACCCAGGGAAAATTTTCGCAAAGCTTTCAGTCGAGGCTCTCAGACAAATGGCTCAAACCCTATACGGATATGGTTTTGATAGAGAAAGTGGCTGAAGGGGTTAAAAACATTTTGGTTGTAGCCCCGGCTTTCGTATCCGACTGTCTCGAAACTACCGTTGAACTTGGGATTGATTATCGTAAGCGGTTTAAGGATGCAGGTGGCGAACATCTTGAATATGTTGAAAGTCTCAATGATATGCCAGTATGGATTGATCTGTTGAAAAACCTGATCGAAAATGCTTAGTTGAGATACAGAACAATCAAGACATAATAATCGCTTCTTCCCCCTGAATAGATTACTTTTTCTCCTATAAATTGGTTAACTTTATGTAAGACCTTAAAGTTAACCACATGGAAAGCACAGCATCAGACATTGAACTAAGGTATCTCCTGAACGGATCTGAACCCATTGTACAGTTGATCTTTGAATACGATTCACTGCTAATCAGGTTATTAAAGACACATACCAATGCCAGGTGGAGCAGTTTGCTGCAATGTTGGTATATTCCTTGCAATGAGTTTCATCCCGAAAAATTCAAGCGCGATTTTGGCAGGGATTATTACCTGCATGCAAGTAGCGCTCATGCAGCAGCAATTTTAAGGAGTGTAAAAGGGCGCTTAACGGCGAATGGAGAGATCCGGCCTACCGGCTTGTTTTCCAAACCCGATCCTGGGAAAGATGAAAAGATGCGGCAGTTTCGCGATTGGATGGTCAGCAAACGGTACAGTGAACGAACCGTAAAAGTTTATTGCGATTGTTTGACATTGTTTTTTCGGTTCTTCAAGGAAAAGAAGATTGAAGAAATTGGCAATGCTGATCTGGTCGACTTCAACAATCGGTACATCCTTGCCAACGAGTACTCGGCCACTCTTCAGAATCAGGTAGTGAATGCACTTAAGTTGTTTTACAGCAGGATGGTAGGGGTGCAATTGCAGGTTGATCTGCTGGAACGCCCCAGACGATCGCATCCGTTACCGAATGTATTGAGCAAGGAAGAAGTCGCAGCAATTCTTCAAGCACCTGTCAATATCAAACACCGTGCGATGTTGAGCCTGATTTATGCATGTGGGTTAAGGCGAAGTGAATTGTTAAATTTAAAAATGGGGGATGTTGATAGCAAACGAGGATTACTTATTATCAGGCAAGCCAAGGGAAATAAAGACAGGATTGCACCTATTTCCAATAAAGTTATTGAAATGTTGCGTGCATATTATAAATGTTACATACCCCGGAAATGGCTTTTCGAAGGTCAAAATACCAATGAACAATATTCTGAGGCAAGTCTGGCCAAAGTTCTTAAAATGAGTTGCACCAAGGTGAGAATAACTAAACCGGTCACATTACATTGGCTTCGTCATAGCTACGCCACTCATTTATTGGAGAGCGGAACGGATTTACGGTATATTCAGGAATTATTGGGGCACAAAAGCAGCAAGACCACTGAAATATATACACATGTATCAACAAAAAGCATACAAAATATAAAGAGTCCATTTGATGATTTATTTTGAATATTATGTTTATTTTTGATAAGCTAAAATTAACAATAGGTATGGATAGCTATGGCAATTTCGATGTAAAAC
>JAVHPO010000271.1:0-2383 GCA_036170635.1 Prolixibacteraceae bacterium
ATGGACAAACTAATAATTTCGACAGCTCAGTTTGAGAATAGAAGCGGAGACAAAGAGTATAATTTATCTGTTATAGAGAAACTTGCCAATCAGGCATCAAAAGAGGGTTCGAATGTAATTTCATTTCATGAATGCTCAATTACGGGTTACACATTTGCCCGACACCTTTCGAAAAAACAAATGCTTGAATTAGCTGAATTTATTCCCCATGGACCAAGTATTATTAAACTCACTGAAATAGCAAAAAAGAATAATATTGCAGTACTGGCCGGACTTTTTGAGAAGGATGAGTACGATAATCTATTCAAGGCTTATGTATGTGTTGACAAAAACGGACTTGTTGCAAAATACAGGAAGTTACACCCATTCATAAATCCATATCTTACTCCGGGCGATGGATATTGTGTATTTGATATATACGGTTGGAAATGCGGAATTTTAATATGCTATGACAACAACATTGTAGAAAATGTGAGGGCGACCACTCTTTTGGGCGCGAATATAATTTTCATGCCGCATGTAACCATGTGCACCCCTTCTACCCGCCCGGGAGCGGGATTTGTTGATTCAAAACTTTGGGAAAACAGGGAAAATGATCCAACTTCCCTGCGTTTGGAATTTGATGGCATGAAAGGAAGGGATTGGCTAATGAAATGGCTACCGGCAAGAGCCTATGAAAATGCTATTTATGCAATTTTTTCAAATCCTATCGGGATGGATGATGACCAACTAAAAAATGGTTGTTCTATGATTTTAGATCCTTTTGGAGACATCCTGTCCGAGTGCAGAACATTTGAAAACAGCTTTGCATCGGCAACCATTACGCTGGAAAAATTGACTCAGGCTGGAGGATATCGGTATATTAAAGCCAGGCGTCCCGAGTTGTACCGGGATATTATTGGGCAAAATCACCAATCTGAATTAAAAGTTGTTTGGCTCAATTCTGATGGGCAAAAATAAAAACTGTCATCAATAGCAAGCCATTGGGATTCATATCACAGGCCAAAAGATTACTGGACTAAGAAAGGGTTACTTGAAATCTTCTTACTTCAATTTCACCACGAATACTTGTTTCCAGGTCTGATTTGAACCTTCAGCTTTGACACTTTTGTTGAAAGCAATCGTTTTGCCATCTGCTGACCAGACAATATTGGACAGATCGTCTTTGCTTACCGGTGTGATCCTTTGAAATCTCTTTTCAAATGGCTCATCTGAGATTTTACAAATGACAATGCTGTTTTCTGACTGGTAACAGATAGACAGGTTATCCGGACTCCATCTGGCACAGCTTTGAACACCTGCCGGATGGGCTGTAATCTGTCTTGAACTTCCGCCGTCAGGCGAAATGATAAATATTTGCTGTTTTCCATTTGCATCCGAAGCCAGGTAGGCGATCCACTTACCATCTGATGAAGAACGAACTACACCCCCGCATCCCGGATGGGTTGTTTCGGCAGTGTATGTCAACCGACGCTGAACAGTGCCTTTGGGGGGCATAGGAAAGGTCGAAGGGGTCCCTTCCAGCGGACCAAATTCTCCCGGTACGTTGATAGAATCAGGAATATCTACGACAAAGAGTTCATCTACAGGCAGATTATTTTTGCTCCTTACCTTGCCGATAAAAGCTCTTGCCACCTGTTTTTTACCTTCCGGTTTCATATAGCTTCCAGCACCCACCCAACTGTCGGAGGCGGCATTGCTAATCTCATCACTTCCAGGTTGTGGATTTGGAACCACCCTTACAACCAATAAACTAAAATACTCCCCACTTAGATTTTCACCGTTGCCACTATTGTCGACAATAACAGGTTTGAGTTTTGTAGAGACACCAACGGTCCTTAGATTCCATTTAATACCTGTAGAATCTTCAAGAGCTTTCATGATAGCATCGTTGTAAGTGTATCCGACCCATTTGCCGTCCTTGCTCCATTCATGACGGTGGGTTCCTCCCCTCAAAGCACCCGGGGTGTAGGGAAAAGTGACGTCTCTTGCATCCATAAAAATAGGAACATTCGGATGAATGTCCTCTACCATTGTACCGGTGCGTTTCCACTGCTGGTAGGGATTTTTCTCACTGCAAAAAGCCAGCCCATGGATGAAAATTACTCTATTTTCTGATGGATGATAGCTGACTGCCCCTGCACCAGGGCCCCATGACTGGTTGTCCTTTACGACAAAAAGTTCTTCAACCTTGCCGGATTCCACATTGACCCGCTCAACGGAAGGGGAACCACCGATTCCTCCGATTCCAGAGCGGGTATCGTATACAAGCCATTTCCCATCCGGCGAAAAATTATCATTGTTATCCAGGTCGTGGTTGTACGCGCCATTTGTAAGCTGGACGATTTTGGGTTGCGGAGTGGATGGTTTGCATCCTATCATT
>JAVHPO010000272.1:0-12064 GCA_036170635.1 Prolixibacteraceae bacterium
GGTGAATGATGGTGGAACTCCGTTTTTTTCCGATAAAGCGGTCGAAGCTTTTCGGACGAATTCCGATCCGATTATCTATCCAAGTATGAACTGGATGTCGTATATGATGAAGTCATTTGCCCCTGAGTCCAAACAAAACGTTAGTATTGCAGGGGGTACACAACGGGTGAAATATTTCGTTTCACTCGGAAATACTTATCAAGGTGGAATGTTTGAAACTTTTTCAAAAGGGAAAGAAACAAACTTTTCATACAACCGATATAATTACCGCTCAAATCTTGATATTGAAGTAACCAATACCACTAAATTAAGTCTTACGCTTGGAGGACAGGTTGGTGTGAGAAACGAGCCCAATGGTACAAGTGAGCTCTTCCGTACCTTGTATTGGGCCGTTCCCTATTCTGGGGCTGGTATCGTTGATGGAAAATGGATTAAGTCGGGAACGACCTATATTCCGGGGAGTGACAAAAAGGATGGTTTGACTCCATTTTACGGCCTGGGTTATGTGAATCAGCTTCAAAGCACGCTTAATCTCGATGTCAACATGGTTCAAAAACTTGATTTTGTCACCAAAGGATTATCATTTAATATAAAAGGGGCATATAATACCAATTATTCCCAAACCAAAGCCAGAGCCTCTTCATCTGCATATTATGAGCCTTATTTTCTATCCGATCTTGATAAGACTTCTCCCGCTTCTGATAAAACCATCGTTTATAAAAAAATTGGAACGGATGGAACCCTCAGTTATGGAGAATCGTTTGGCAAGGGGCGTAACTGGTATGCTGAAGCCGGTTTTAATTATGACCGGACTTTTGGGATCCACCATGTTACCGGACTGGTTTTATACAATGAGAGCAAAACATTTTATCCAAGCCAATTTTCGGATATTCCAGCCGGACTGGTAGGATTAGTTGGTCGGGTCACTTATGACTATAATACCCGCTACCAACTCGATTTAAATATGGGATACAATGGTTCAGAGAACTTCGCTCCAGGAAAACGTTTTGGTTTTTTCCCTGCGGCATCAGCAGGATGGGTTTTATCTGAAGAACCATTTATGAAAGACCTGGGGCTTGTTGAGTACCTTAAATTGCGTGCCTCGTATGGAGTTGTCGGTAATGACAAATTAGGCAGCAACAGATTTTTGTATCTACCCGATAGTTATAATCCAAGCAGTGGAAGTTACAATTTTGGAACGAATAATCCAGCTAATCAAGGTGCAGCGACAGAAGGATTAGTCGGGAATCCGTATGTAAGTTGGGAGAAGGCCCGTAAGCAGAATTATGGCGTTGATTTTAAGTTATTCCATTCAAAATTTGGAATTAATTTCGACTACTTCATTGAAAACCGGGAGGACATACTTTGGAGCAGAAGTACGATCCCTGGTTTTGTAGCCTATAGCTCACCGGCAGTAAATCTGGGCAAGACAAAAAATCAGGGTTATGAAATCGCGGCAACCTGGAGACAGACTGTTTCGGATTTCACTTACTGGGTTAATTTTAATCTTTCGTATGCCAAAAACAAAATCGTTTTCATGGACGAAATACCACAAAGCCAACCCTATCTTTACGCTACAGGGCATCCTGTTGGTCAGCCATTTGGGTATGTTACTGACGGATATTATGGTGTAAATGATGTTATCCCGGCAGGTGCGAAGCCTGGTTACCTAAAGTACAAGGACCTCAATAATGACGGTAAGATCGATACTAACGATCAGATGGCCATTGGGTATCCCGTCTATCCGGAATACAGCATGGGGACTACGATAGGGTTGACATGGAAGAATTTTGATATGAACATGTTGTGGTCGGCTGCAACGCATACTTCAAGAATGTTGGGGGATGTCATTAAAACTGCATTCTCGGAATCAGGAAACCGATCGCTGCTCCAGTATATGGCTGATGGCCGGTGGACACCTGAAACTGCTGCCACTGCCACCTATCCAATTATGTCACTTGCAGGAGCCACTTACAATGCGAAAACCTCTGATTTCTGGCTAAAGGATGCTTCCTACCTTCGGTTGAAAAATATCGAACTGGGTTATACTACTCAAGCTGGTTTCCTGCGCAAGATTGGAATTAAAAACCTGAGAGCCTACATCAATGGATACAATCTTATAACGTTCGACAATTTGAAAATTGCCGATCCTGAGTCTAAAACGTCTACGGATGTGACCTATCCAATTGTGAAGATTTACAATATTGGATTGAAGATTGATTTCTAGATTTAAAATACATAAACATATGAAAATAAAACATTTATTCTATATTGGAGTCATCATCACGTTACTTACGACGGGATGTGATAAACTCGAGGTTGGTAATAACTTCCTTGAAAAAGCACCAAGTAGCGATGTTACCATCGATACAATTTTCTCCTCACTGAAATATGCTCAGAAGGAATTGTGGGGGGCTTATACAACTCTTCCTTATGGACTTAACCTTGATTGGAGCGCAAAAGGCAATAAATTAGGGATGGATATTTTGGAGGGTCTTACCGATCTGAACCAAAGTTACCTTACCTGGGGTGGAATTATGCAGCTTTATTACAATGGTGTCTACGATGCCGGAATTGAAAACAGTTCTACTAACACTAAGTATGGTTATACTACTGAGAATAGCTGGCTTGGTATCCGAAGAAGCTGGACATTTATCGAAAATGTTGATCGGGTTCCCGATGCAGATGAGCAGACCAAGAAATCATTGAAGGCTGAGGCCCGGATGATTATAGCCGTTCATTACTGTGATATGTATCGTAATTTTGGTGGATTACCCTGGGTCAATCATGCCTATACTCCAACCGAGAACACTAATTTGCCACGATTAACCTCCCGTGCCACAATGGATTCAATTGTTGCACTTATTGATAAAGCCATTCCTGATTTAAAATGGACAGTTGATGATCCCAGTAATTGGGATGGACGGTTCACTCAGGCTTCAGCCATGGGGCTTAAAGCCAGGGTTCTTCTTTTTGGAGCAAGCCCGCTTTTCAATGATAACACGCCCTATTTGGATGGGGAAGCGGCACAAAAAAAGTTTGTTTGGAATGGCTCTTACGACGCTTCATTATGGAAGAAAGCAGCTGATGCTGCGAAAGTATTGATTGATAAAGTCAATTCACAAGGTGGATATCAATTGGTAAATACGGGTAACCCCAGAAAGGATTTTCAGGATGGATATTATAAAAGGGGACTTGGCGAAGTGCTGATCTCCACCCGGGTACGCTACCAATCTCCTGGATATTGGGACGGTAATTACTATTTTTATCAAAGTGCCGGCGGTTATGGTTGTGTTAACCCGACTCAGAATTATGTTGATATGTTTGGCATGGCAAACGGGCTGCCCATAACAGATGCTGCTTCAGGTTATGATCCAAAAAATCCCTATAAAAATCGTGATCCCAGATTGTATGAAACGGTTCAGACCAATGGCGACTACTATCAGGGCCGAACTGTTGAGCTCTGGATTGGCGGCCGTGAACGTAAGAATGCAACAGGTGCTGCAGCTCATTCCGGTTATGGACCCCGAAAATTTTGGCTTGAAGCAAATAACGGTACCAGTATTGGATCTGTGGTTCATTGGCCGTATCTGAGGCTGCCTGAAATTTACCTGACTTTTGCCGAGGCAACCAATGAGGTAAATAATGGGCCCAATGCAGAAGCGTATCAATATGTGAATCTTGTGAGGACCCGGGTAGGTTTAAGTAATTTACCAGCCGGACTTTCGAAGGACCAATTCAGAAAAGCCGTTCTGAATGAAAGAGCATGCGAGTTTGGATTCGAAGAAGTTCGTTGGTACGATCTGATTCGTTGGAAAATGTCTGACGAATTCACAAAAACATTGCATGGAATGGATATAACCAAAGCTACAAATGGCCAGTTCACTTATACAATTACTGATTTACCAGTGCGTTTTTGGAAAACAACATGGTCTCCAAAATGGTACCTGAGTGCTTTCCCTACCAATGAAATAAACAAGGCCTACGGGTTGGTACAAAACCCTGGATGGTAATGATTTTAAAAAGAATAATTAATCATACAAAAGGTTGATTTAAAATGAGAAAAAATATTCGATACATATATTTGAGCCTGTTTGTTATCATCTTTATGATAGGTAATACGGCCTTTGCCCAGAAAAAGGCATTTACAGGAACTGTAACAAATTCCTCAGGAAATACCATGCAAGGAGTTGAACTGACAATTATTGAACACCCCGGAGAAAAGTATTTCACTGATAGTGGCGGTAAATTCACATTTATAGCCGAGTCAGGACAACATTTGATGATCCGGACTTTGACTAACGAGGGTAAAGTGGTTGTCATTGATCAGGTTAACATGTCAATTGTACTCGATCATTTGTCCAGATTACTTACCATTGGATACGGGCAATCCGTATTTCAAAATGAAGTGGGGTCAGCGTTAAGTACTGTTGATGCAGATCAATTATCCAAAAGTTCAGCTCTTAATCCTGAAAATGCTTTATATGGCTTATTACCGGGTCTTTCCGTTATGCAAAATGGAGGAATTGCTGAAGGCAGAGGTCCTGATATGTTTATCAGAGGAAGAGGAACTATGAACAGTGCCACTATTTTGGTTTTGGTAGATGGTTTTGAAAGGCCTTTGTCTTCTTTGTCAACTGCTGAAATTCAAAGCGTAACTGTGTTGAAAGATGCGGCGGCACTTGCTGAATATGGACTGCGGGGTGCAAATGGAGTTTTATTAATCACGACTAAAAGAGGCCAGAACAATGCTCTGAAAGTGGATATTTCCTATCAGCATGGAGTGAATCAGGCATTTCGGCTTCCTGAATTTTACGGTGCAAATGAGTATGCCACTGCATTGAACGAAGCATTGTCGAATGACGGATTACCGTTGCGTTATAACAATGCAGATTTGTCTTCCTTTAAATCCGGCGATTCTCCTTCCTTATTTCCCAATGTGAATTGGAATAAGGAGGTATTGCGTGATTATGGTACAAATTCAAAT
Organism: Prolixibacteraceae bacterium; assembly: GCA_036170635.1. Classification (GTDB taxonomy): domain Bacteria; phylum Bacteroidota; class Bacteroidia; order Bacteroidales; family Prolixibacteraceae; genus CAINVV01. The sequence continues at coordinate 4,988 of JAVHPO010000272.1, forward strand.
TTCAACGCCACATTTGTAGGTGGCGGGGAGCGCATCAAATACTTTGCCTCCCTGAATTATCAAAATGAGACGGGTTTGTTCAATCATACAGACAATAATATTTTCAGTACCCAACAAAAATATTCCCGTCTGAATTTCAGAACGAATCTGGATATTGATTTGACCAAGAACACTCTTTTCCAAATCAATGTTGGGGGAAATATTTATGATGCCAATCGGCCGGGAACCGCGGCAGACAATATTTTTAATGCCCTTTACACAATTCCATCTGCTGCTTTTCCGGTAAAAACTTTGAATAGCATTTGGGGGGGAACTAACATTTATAATAACAACCCAGTTGCTCTTGCTACTGCCACCGGTTACGCAACGACTCATTCACGAACTTTACTTTTTGACGTCAGGATCAAGCAAAACCTTGACAACATTGTAAAAGGATTATCAGGCGAGATTGCTCTATCCAGTGATAACGCTGCAACCTACTGGGATGGTAAAACGAAAAGTTTTAAATACCAAACTACGGATATACAGCATGATGCATCTGGTGCAATTGTAGGTCCCATTTATACCAATTATGGACTGGAAACGGCCCTTGCTCCTTATTCACAGTTAGGAGGGCAATGGCGTCATGATAATATTTGGGGCAAGTTAAATTATTACACCTCCTGGGGACAGAATACACTGAATGCCATGGTGCTGTACCAGCAAGACAAAAAAGTTGACAATGGACAATATCACACTTACAAACGTCAAATTGTGGTTGGAAATGCAAATTACAATTATTCCCAGAAGTATTATGCCTCTTTGTCAATGTCTTACAGTGGTAGTAGCATACTTCCTTCAAGTGACCGTTTTGGTTTCTTTCCTGCCATTTCAGGTAGCTGGTTGGTGAATAAAGAGTCTTTTCTTGCGGACTCAAAAGCAATTAAGCTATTGAAAATCAGGGCTTCATGGGGTATTACCGGAAATGACCTTATGTCTCCCAATCTTGCCGATCAGGGATATAACTCAAGTGGAGGATATTTTTTTACCAACAACAACACTGCTACCGGTGGCTTTGGTGAAGGCATGTTAGCCACGCAGCAGTTGACCTATGAAAAGTCCTACAAAACAAATCTTGGGGTTGATGCAAATCTTTGGGGAAAGCTGGATGCAACTTTTGATGCTTTTTATGACAAGCGAAACGATATTTTGGTTTCAACTTCAGGCAAAACTTCTTATGTATTAGGTGTTACTCCATCCTACCAAAATCTGGGTGTAACCGCCAACAAAGGCATCGAGTTGAGTTTGAACTGGAAGGATCAGATTGGTAGTATAAACTATCATGTAGGAGGACAGTTGTCATTTGCCAGAAATAAGATTACCGAAATGGCTGAAATTCACCAACCTTTCGATTATTTGAAACGCACAGGAAATCAAATCGGACAGGTTTTCGGCATGCAGGTAATTGGATTCTTTAAAGATGAAAATGATATTACCAACAGTCCAAAGCAACTATTTTCTACCGTGAAGCCTGGTGATTTTAAATACAAAGATCAGAATGGAGATAATGTTATCAACGAGCAGGATAATGTTCCGATTGGCTATAATACGGCAAATCCTGAAATCTATTATTCTTTTAATCTTGGATTCAGTTACAAGGGATTTGGGGTTGAAGCACTTTTTCAGGGGACCGCTAATCAGTCGGTTTTTCTGAATACCCCGAGTGTGTTTTGGCCCTTGAGCGGAAACAAGACGATCTCAGCCTACTCAGATAACCATTGGACTACAGCAACAAGCACTTCAGCAACCTTGCCACGTTTAACGACTCTGAACAATGACAACAATTTCAGGTCCAATACAACCTGGATAGAAAATGGAAGCTATCTCAAACTGAGGACGGCAGAACTTTTTTATGAATTGCCTAAAAAGAGCATTGAAAAATTTAAGTTAAGCAAGGCCCGGATTTTTGTAAGAGGCATGGACTTATTTTCTATCGACAAAGTAAAAGTAATGGATCCGGAAGAATTAGGTACAGGTTATCCGACATTGAGAACTTGTTATCTTGGTGTCAATGTTGCTTTCTAAACCATTAAAAACGAAAAGTTATGAAACGAATTAAATTATTTATCATAGTTGGACTTCTGACGTTCTTTATGGGTAGTTGCAACTATTTGGATTATAGTGAAGCTTCCTATTTGCACAAAGAAGATGTGTTTTCTGATTGGAACAGGACACAAAATTTTTTGGCCGACATTTATGCCAGTTTACCATCCGGTTTTACCCCTGTTGGTGGTGCAATGAATGAATCGGCAACGGATGATGCGGAGTTTGTTCTGGATTATTCATCGGTTCAGAAATTTAATGATGGCAGTTGGAGTTCCATTTTAGCGCTCGACGATCAATGGACTAATATGTATTCAGGAATCAGGTCTGTAAATTTATTTCTAAATGAAGTAAAGGGCCGCACTTTTGATGATTATAAATGGATAGATACCTATGCTGATAAAATGGCACAGTTCAATAATTATCCAAATGAAGCCAGGTTTTTGAGAGCGTTCTTCTATTTCCAATTAATCGAACGCTACGGTGACGTGCCTTTGATTAAGACGGTTTTAACCGATACTGAAGCGAACGCTGTTTCGCCGGCTTCTTACGATGAAATTGTTAGTTATATCGTTTCAGAATGCAACGAAATTATCCCTCTTTTACCAGTCACTTATGTTGGATTTACCTCTGCTCAGGAAACAGGCCGCGTAACAAGGGGAGCGGCTATGGCACTAAAAGCCCGCACGTTGCTGTATGCAGCCAGTCCTTTGCACAATTCATCGGGGACTGCTCAAAAGTGGATCGATGCTGCAAAAGCTGCAAAGGACATCATTAATACCTCAACTTACATTTTAGAGGCCAATTACAATAACTTTCTTAACAACGTTACGAGCAAAGAGCTTATACTTGAAAGACGTGAAGGAAACCAAAATTATTTTGAAAGAGCTAATTTCCCGATAGGTTACGAAGGAGGAAATACCGGAAACTGTCCCACACAAAATCTGGTTGATGCTTATGAAATGAAAGCGAACGGTTTGAGTATTTCTGATCCGAATTCCGGGTATAGTCCTGCAAATCCCTATGCCAATAGAGATCCAAGGTTTGCTTTGACCATTCTTTATAATACCTCTCCCTTTAAAAGTAAGCCGGTGGAATGCTGGATTGGTGGGGCAAATGCCTATCCCAAGACAAATGCCACAAAAACTGGTTACTACTTGAAGAAATACGTTATTGAAAGTGTCAGTCTTGATCCAAATAGCACAAGTACCAAGCAACATACCTGGGTATTGTTCAGGTATGGAGAGGTCTTGCTGAATTATGCTGAATCCATGAATGAAGCTTATGGACCGGAGGACGCATCTACGTTAGGAATGACTGCGCTTCAAGCCGTGAACCTGATTCGTACAAGGGCAAAAATGCCAGTCTTCCCTGCAGGATTGACCAAAGATCAATTTCGTGTAAAATTACAAAATGAACGTCGTGTGGAAATGGCTTTCGAAGGACAAAGGTTCTGGGATATCAGGCGTTGGAAAATTGGAAATACGACGAAAAGTATTTATGGAATGGATATTACCAAAAATACCGACGGTACATTTAATTATGCCAAAAAACTGGTGGAAAGCCGCGTTTATGAGGACAAAATGAATCTTTATCCAATACCATTGTCAGAACTTTATAAGAACAATAAACTAAAACAAAATATAGGTTGGTAGCATAATAGATGCCTGGGATACCAGGCATCTATTTCATTTTTTTTATTCAGTAAATATGAAATATAGACTCGTAAGTTTTTTCCTGGTTATTATGGCTATTTCCTGTTCGGATAAAACATCAGGAATAGTTTCAGTCGCAGAAACAGAAGGATCGGCAAACCTCCCGGTGCATTCATCTTCACATAAAAAGGGAGCTTGTTTCACGACAAAAAGCGACACATGGTCGTCAAAGGTTTCAGCATTAAATGTTTACTGGCATTATTCATGGGGTGTGGATGCAAAAATTTCGGAGCCGGATAGTGTTCGCTTTGTTCCAATGATTTGGGGCAGATGGCCGTTGGATAAAAGCCTGGTAACAGTCGATTCGTTGGCCAAAGCTGGTAAAGTAAAACAACTTCTGGGGTTTAATGAGCCGGATGGGAAGGAGCAGGCAAATTTAACAGTTGAAGAATCATTGGGCTACTGGCCAAAATTGATGAATCTGAATCTCCCCTTAGGTAGCCCGGCTTGTATTCACGCTGATAATGCCTGGATGAAAGATTTTATGACAAAGGCTACGGAAAAGGGCTTTCGGATTGATTTTATTTGTGTACATTGGTATGGAGGTGCCAATGCTCAAAGTTTAATCAACTATTTAAAATCAATCCACGATTTGTACAACCGACCAATATGGTTAACGGAATTTGCGCCGGCAGACTGGAGCGCAACATCGCCTGCGACAAGCAAAGTCACCAGGGAAAATTCACTTGCCTTTATGCAGCAAATATTACCGGCACTCGAAAAAATTGACTACGTTGAGCGGTATTCGTGGTATTCTTCTGATCCGGGAAATGCAGCACTCGGTAATTCAGCACTTTTCGACAGCGCAGGTAAGCTGACACTACTCGGAGCGTATTATTCCAAATTCTAGAAAAAGGAGAGAGCTGTGATTGGAATGTCTGAAGAATAAATTCACTTGTCAACTATTTTAAAAGTTTATGGATAAGGTATTTAGAGTGTTATACTCCTTACTTGCAGTGCTGCTTTTTACCTCATTTCAAGGCAAAGCGATTTATTATATTGACTCAGCTAGCGGTAAAGACACAAACTCCGGTCATTCTCCTAATTCTGCCTGGGCGAGTATTGAAAAAGTAAACAAAACCGAATTTAAACCTGGTGACAAGATTCTGTTTAAAGCAGGTTGTTCCTGGTATTGCCAATTGGAATTAAAGGGAAGTGGTTCTGTTGATGCTCCCATTCAAATCAACAAATATGGTGAAGGGAAAAATCCTGCCATTCACGGTAAAGGAGAGAAATTACAAACACTCCTTTTACATAATGTCGAATACTGGGAAGTCAGGAACCTGGAAATTACCAACACCGGCGTGGAGCCACAGGCAAAAAGAAGAGGGATCATCGTCTCGGCCCAGGATTTTGGAGATTGCCATCATATCGTTTTAGATAGCCTGGAAATTCACCATGTAAATGGGAGTCTGATAAAAAAGGATGGAGGCGGAAGTGCCATTTTCTGGCAGAATCGTGGCGATTCGATTTTAACCCGGTTTGTAGGTTTGCAAATTACCAATTGTTACTTACACCATTGTGAGCGTAACGGCATAAATGCCAGCGGTTACACGAACCGAAAAAAATGGCATCCGAGCCTGAATGTAGTGATTCGTAACAATCTGCTGGAGCAAATACCCGGTGACGGAATTGTACCAATTGGAACCGATAGTGCCCTGGTAGAATACAATGTTATGCGCGACTGCCCGGATTCATTCACCAGTACCGAAGCCGCTGCAGGTATATGGCCGTGGAGCGCTGATAATACTGTCATTCAGTTTAACGAAGTCTCAGGGCACAAAGCAACATGGGACGGACAGGGATTTGATTCCGACTGGAACTGTCAAAATACGATTATTCAGTACAATTACAGCCACGATAATTACGGTGGGTTTTTGCTGGTTTGTAATTCCGGTGAAAATACAAACACCAACCAAAATATTGGGAACAAGAATACAATTGTTCGCTATAATGTTAGTATTAACGATGGTCTCAGAACCTACAAGACCCATAACGGGAAATGGTTTTCTCCAAGCATGCATATCTCAGGTCCGGCAGAAAACACGCAGATTTATAACAATGTTTTTATTATCCCTAAGAAACCTGTCATAGAGGGCGATCGGACGATTGTTGCAATGGATAACTGGGGTGGTCCCTGGCCTGAAAATACTTTCTTTGCCAATAATATTTTTTTTGTGGAAGAAAAGGCTGATTTTGAATTTAAAGGAGATAAGAATACGACATTCAAAAACAATTGTTTTTTTGGAAAAATTGAAAATCTTCCCAACGATCCGGCAGCCATTTTTGAAGATCCACAGTTTATTAATGCATCTGCCAGAGGAGCCGGCTTTGAAGTCCTGAAAAATTTTATGCTAACAAAATCTTCACCACTTAAAAGGAAAGGAATTCTTATTGAGAATAATGGAGGCAAAGATTTGTTTGGCAATAAATTAGGTAAACAAATAACAATTGGGGCCTCTGAAACGAGCACGAACTATTGAAGTATCATTAAAAGTGCAACAACCAAAACCACATCCGAATGAAATCTTTTTTTTCAATAGTATTACTAGCATTTCTGCTCTGTGGAAATTTGTCAGCACAGCCTATCACTCCATCTGATAAACCCAATAAAACCCAGCAATTGCTGATTGATCGCGGATATGGGATGTTTATCCATTTTGGGGTCAACACGTTCACCGATCAGGAATGGTCGGACGGAAAAATTCCGGTGGAGAAGTACAATCCAGCCAAACTGGACTGTGATCAATGGGTTCGTGTAGCCCGCGATGCCGGGTTTCGCTATGTTTTGCTAACCACCAAGCACCACGATGGATTTTGCTTATGGAATAGTAAATTTACTGAATATGATGTAGCTTCGTCGCCTGTGAAAACCGATGTAGTGGCCGAAGTTTCGAAAGCCTGCAAGAAATACGGCTTGAAATTCGCTGTATATTATTCCCTTTGGGACAGGCATGAACCGCTGTATAACGATCCCGACCCGCAGAAGTACGTTCAGTATATGATGAATCAGCTTACAGAGCTTTTAACCAATTATGGTGAGGTCGTGGAGCTTTGGTTCGATGGCGGTTGGGCAAAGAAACAGAATGATTGGGATCTGGATCAGCTTTACACGCTGGTTAAAAAATTGCAGCCCTATTGTGCTGTTGGAGTAAATCATACCATTGTTTACGAAGAAGGTCAACGGAAATTCGTTGTACCCGACGACATGATCTCAAACAACAAATACTATTTCCAGTATTTTCCCGGAGATTTCCGTTTGTGGGATCCAAAGATCGCA
>JAVHPO010000273.1:0-9238 GCA_036170635.1 Prolixibacteraceae bacterium
GCCAAAAGAAATACCCATGAGAAAATTTTCACACTTACCGAAAATGATAAATTGGGTATTCCATGCGACCTTTAAAAAACAAATTATATACGCATGAATAATAACGGAATTGATATTATTTCAAATTTTTAGCTATTTTCGTCACCCGGAAGAGCTTAGCACGCTACTGTATTTTTTTTCGCGCAAAGCGATGCGAAGGCTGTAACCATTTCTCAATTAACTATCGTGAAAATTCCAATTTATCAGGTCGATGCATTTTCTGAAACTGCTTTTTCAGGAAATCCCGCAGCGGTTTGTCCACTGGACAGTTGGCTGGATGATACAATTTTGCAAAACATTGCCGCAGAAAACAACCTCTCTGAAACAGCTTTCCTGGTAAGTAAAAACAGTTCGATAGAGATCAGGTGGTTTACACCGGTTACGGAGGTAGAACTGTGCGGTCATGCCACACTCGCTTCTGCCCATGTACTCTTTCACCACCTTGACTTTCCCGACGAGACGATAATTTTTCACTCCAGACACAGCGGCCAACTGACCGTCACAAAAAAAGATTCCCTGCTGGAACTCAATTTTCCCGTCGATCACCTGGAGCCCGCCTTGCCTCCGGAAGGTTTGATCGCCTCCATTGGAAAGAAGCCTTTGGAGATATGGAAAGGGAAAAAAGATTACCTTCTCTTTTACGGTTCGCAGGAAGATGTTGAGGCGCTGAATCCAGATTTTGCTGCACTTAAAAAGGTGCACGCCCGGGGCATTATGGCCACTGCCGCCGGTTATGAGTGCGATTTCGTTTCCAGATTTTTCGCTCCGGTAGTCGGCGTGAATGAAGATCCTGTGACTGGTTCTGCCCATACATCCCTTACTCCCTTTTGGGCACACAGGCTCAACCATCTCTCCTTTGAAGCCGTTCAGCTTTCAAAAAGAGGTGGTTTCCTGAAATGCCAACTATCCGGTGACCGGGTACTAATTTCAGGTCAGGCCAAAACTTATCTGATAGGGGATATTTTTATTGATTAGATGATGGGGCAATTCGATGATTTGACAATTTAAAAACAACTATTCTGTAAAGTGAAACGACAGCAAATCTTTTCTATTGTGTCCTATGTGCCTATTGTGGTGAATTCGACATTTCAAACTAAACAACAATCAAAACAATAAACTAAACATGAAAACAACTTTATTTAACTGGAAAGTCATTCTTTTTCTCCTATCGTTCACCAATATCGCCGGTGCTCAGGTAGTGTTGCCGCCTTTCTTCAACTGCAACATGGTTTTGCAGCAAGGCATTCCAATTCCTGTCTGGGGATGGGCCTCTCCGGGCGAGAAGGTCAGCGTAACCTTCAACAACAAAACAGTAATCACCAAAACCGGGAAAGACGGGAAGTGGAGGGTCAGCCTGCAAGCCATGAATTATGGCGGACCATACAACATGGTGGTGAAGGGCAAAAATCTTCGTACCATCGAAAACATCCTGATTGGGGAGGTTTGGGTATGTTCGGGCCAATCCAACATGGAATTCAACCTCTCTTCCGCCCTCAACGCACAAGCGGAAATTGCGGCATCCGATTATCCCGAGATCCGTCTTTTCACGGTAAAGAAGCGTATAGCTCAAAATCCGGAAGAAAATCTGGAGGAAGGCGAATGGTGGCAATGCTCACCCATCTCTACACCCCGTTTTTCGGCAGTGGCCTATTTCTTCGGCAGGTCTCTTTACCTGAAACTGAAAGTACCGATCGGTCTGATCAACACCTCCTGGGGTGGTACGGTCGCTGAAACCTGGATCAGTCCGGAAACTATCTCAGGTGATCCTGATTTTGCCCCTGTGCTTGAAAATCTGAAAAAGGTTGATCTGAGTGAATATAGTAAAAGCATGGAGAAAGAACTCCGTGACCGGTACAGCGAATACTCCACCTCCGATCAGGGAACCAAAGATAACCAACCCTTATGGGCTGCTCCCGAAATGGACGATCATAACTGGAAAACCATGCCCCTTCCGGGATTCATCGAAAATAACGGACTTCAGGGTGTTGATGGAATTATCTGGTTTAGAAAAAATGTAGTCATTGATGCCACCCTTGCCGGGAAAAGTGCAACAATCGAGTTGTCAAAAATCAATGACTCCGATGTGACATATGTGAATGGGGTCAAAGTGGGTTCGACAGAACTGAAGGCTGAGGCCAGGCGCAGTTATACCATCCCTGCAGGAGTATTGAAAGCCGGCATAAACAACATCACCGTCAGGGTAGAAGACATAGGCGGCAATGGAGGGATTTATGGAAATGCCAATGATATGAGTATCCATGCGGAAGCAGGGAGCATTTCTTTAGCGGGTGACTGGAAATACAAAATCGGCGTTCTTAAAATAAACAGCACGCTGGGTCCCAACTCTTTTCCTACGCTGTTGTACAATGGCATGATCAATCCTCTCGTACCTTATGGAATCAAAGGGGCCATCTGGTACCAGGGCGAAAGCAATGCAGGAAGGGCATTCCAGTACCGTCACCTCTTTCCAGAACTGATCCAGGACTGGAGAAAGCAGTGGAACCAGGGTGATTTTCCCTTCTTGTTTGTTCAACTCGCAAATTTCATGCCTGCTGACTCGCTTCCTTCCGAGAGCACATGGGCAGAATTGCGTGAGGCCCAATCCATGACCCTTTCCCTGCCAAAGACAGGAATGGCTTCGGCCATTGATATCGGTGATGCGAAAGATATTCACCCCAAAGACAAACAGACTGTTGGAAAAAGACTGGCACTTTCGGCACTAAAAATAGCTTACAATCAAAATGTTGAGAATTTAGGTCCGGTATATCAGGATATAAAAATCACCGGAAACAAGGCGGAGATTACCTTTAGTCATGTTGCCGCCGGATTAATGGCAAAGGACAAATATGGCTATGTAAAAGGCTTTACTATAGCCGGTGCCGACCACAAATTCGTTTGGGCAAAAGCTACGATCACCGGAGCAAACACCGTCCTGGTAAGTTCTCCTGAAGTGCCAGTACCTGTTGCTGTTCGCTACGGTTGGGCCAATAACCCCAATGATGCCAACTTGTACAACAGCGAAGGATTGCCTACAGATCCTTTCAGAACCGATAAGTGGAAGGGGATTACTGAATAAAAACGAGGGGAAGAAGGAGGGGGAGAGTGGGCGAGTGCAAAAGCGAAAATACCTTGTCTTGTCCTGAAATAATTTTTAGAAGAGTCTTTTGTCTCAAACCAGATTTAAAATATAAATGCACCAATCTTGACATGGCGTTCGCCCCCTCTCCCACTCGCCCCATCTCCCCTTCATTTCTCAAAACTGCGAAGGATCCGTATTTCCTCGACCCAAAGCTCCTCATCCGGCGTTTCGAGGATAATGGGAATTTGGTTGAAACGATCATCCTTCATCACAAATTTGAACATTTCGATTCCGATCAAACCCTTGCCCACACTGTCGTGCCTATCGACACGGGAACCTAATTCCTTTTTGGAGTCGTTCAGGTGAATACCCCGGAGATAGTTGAAACCGATCACTTCGCCATACTTGTTCCAGGTATGGTTGTATGCATCTTCTGCCCTCAAATCGTACCCTCCGGTGAAGGTATGGCAGGTGTCAATGCAGACACCAACCCTCGATTTGTCCTCCACCTGCGCAATGATTTCAGCAATCTGTTCGAAGATGTATCCGACGTTAGAACCCTGACCGGCTGTATTTTCAATGACTGCTGTTACTCCTTTCGTTTTGCCAAGAACGATGTTGATGGATTCCGCAATGGTTGACAGACATTTGGAAATCTCCATCTTTTGCAGATGGCTGCCCGGATGAAAATTCAGTAGTTTTAACCCAAGCTGTTCACAACGCTGCATCTCATCAAGAAAAGCTTCCCTCGATTTAGCCAGGGGTTCCTCTTCCGGATGGCCAAGGTTAATCAGGTAGCTGTCGTGCGGAAGAATCATCTCCGGGAGGAAGCCAAATTTTTCGCAGTTAGCCTTAAAGGTTGATATACTCTTGGATGTCAGAGGAGGAGAACTCCACTGCCGCTGGTTTTTGGTGAAGAGGGCAAAAGCATTCGCCCCAATATCCTTGGCATTGACCGGAGCATTCTCTACTCCCCCGCCTGCACTCACATGTGCCCCTATATACTTCATGGTAATCAAATTTGAAAATTGGAAAATGTGAAAATGTGAAAATGTGAAAATTATAAGAACGCTAATATCTTGTTTATCTCAAACTTAACGAATCCTCCTTTTTCAATATGATTTCACTTTTTTTATACTTTTTCTCTGTGAAACTCTGTGCTCCTCTGTGCAACTCTGTGTAAGAATTTTCTGTAAGAGCCAATATTTACCTCTTATACGTGGTTGCCTTTGAAGAGTTGAAGATAATTGAAAAAAATATCTGATATTCGTATTGAATTAATGAAGTAACCATTCTAACTATGAGACTTAAAAGATTGTTATTCGCGCTGTTACTGCTTTCGGTCTGTGCACTTCAGTCTGTTGCGGCCGACAAAGGTTCCAAAGAAAAATCGGATTCTATTAAAACGGGATGGAATTTCGGAGCGCTTCCGGCCATCTCTTTCGACACTGATTTGGGATTTCAGTATGGCGCGCTCGTAAATTTTTTCGATTACGGGAATGGAAAGCGATTCCCCGCCTACAACCAATCGCTTTATTTTGAAGTTTCCCGCTTTACGAAAGGAAGTGGTGTCTATCGATTTTATTACAATTCTGATCAGCTGCTTAAAAATTTCGACCTTTCCCTCGACCTCACTTATCTGCCCGATCAGGCCTATGATTTTTATGGTTTCAACGGGTTTGAATCTGTACTGAATAAAACCTGGGAAGATGACAAATCCAACGAATACAAAACCCGGATGTTCTACAAATTTCAACAAAATCTCTTCCGTTTTAAGATTGATTTGCAGCACAAAATAGGTGATTCCAAATTTAAATGGATTGCCGGGGTAAACCTGCTTAACTTTTCCATTTCATCGGTCGACATTGACAGGCTGAACAAGAACAAAAGTGATGCGAATAAACTGCCAAGTGTCCAATCTCAGCCAGGGCTCTATGAAAAATACATCGAATGGGGTATTATCAGTCCCGGCGATGCCAATGGCGGCTTTGTACCGGAACTTAAAGCAGGAATTGTCTACGATACACGTAACGTCAAGGTTAATCCAATGAAAGGAATGTGGTCGGAAGCCGTCATCACAGCGGTTCCTACCTTTCTTGGGGCAGAATCCGGTTTCACCCGGTTTGCACTGACCCACCGGCAATACTTTACACTCATCAAAAATGACCTCTCCTTCGCTTACCGCGTTGGCTGGCAACAGACCCTGGGCGGTCGGGTGCCATTTTACATGCAACCTCAAATGATTACAACTGCGATGACCGGATACGCCACCATCGGATTGGGCGGATCCAAATATCTGCGTGGCGCCAGAAGGGACAGGGTGGTTGGAGATGGCGTTGTTTATGGAAATTTCGAGTTGAGGTGGAAATTTGCACGGATGAATTTCATCAAACAAAAATTCTATTGGGGATTGAATACCTTCCTCGATATGGGACAGGTAACCAGGAAGGTTGCCTTACCTATTATACTTTTGCTGCCTGAGAACCCCTATGACTATTTCAATCCGGGAGCCGAAAAGATGCATGCGACATATGGAGCCGGCCTTAGGCTTGCCATGAACCAAAACTTTGTCATAGCCATTGATTATGGGGTTGCCGCAAACAAACAGGACGGAGATACAGGATTGTACATTGGACTGCATTATCTCTTTTAGCCCTTCGACTTCGCTCAGGGACCGGCTCATTTTCAAACATTTCAAACATTTCAAACTATGAAAACCGCTTTAGTCGCCGGGGCTTCCGGTCTTGTTGGATCATCGCTGGTCAAAATGCTTCTTCAGGAGCCGGCCTATGAAACTGTGCATATCCTGGTAAGGAAGGAGATCAATTTGGCTCACTCCAAACTGTATCAGCATGTTGTGGACTTTGATCGCCTCGAAGCGCTAAATTTTGATTTTAAAGTGGATGATGCTTTTGTCACCCTGGGCACTACCATTGCTAAGGCAGGAAGCAAAAGTGCGTTTTACAAGGTAGATCATGATTTTGTTATCTCTTTTGCCCGGATGGCGCTTTCGCTGGGCGCCAAAGGGATTTACTTGGTTAGTTCAATGGGAGCCAATCCTTCCTCTTCCATCTTTTACAACAAAGTGAAAGGTAAAATGGAGGAAGATATGAAGGCGCTCGGTTTTCCCCGACTGGGGATTTTCAGGCCATCCCTCTTGCTGGGACCCCGTACCGAAAAAAGAACCGGCGAAAAATTTGCAGGTTGGATGATGCAATCATTTGATTTTATGATTCCTGCGAAGTACAAAGCGATTCATATTGATAAGGTTGCCAAAAAGATGATTGAGCTGGCATTGCAAAACGAGAATGGAGTATTCCTCCTCGAATCAGACAAGCTGCAATAATCTCTTTGCGATCTTGGCGTGTTTTCCTTTGCGGCCTTTGCGAGCAATTTTTTCTCGCAGAGGCCGCAAAATTTTCGCAGAGAACGCAAAGAAAACAGAAACCTGATTTTTTTTGCATGATTTTAGCCGGTTTCTCCCATTTCCAATTTGTATCTTTGTCTTTCAATCGATTCTTCATCAAAAAATTCAAAACCATGTCTGACTTCAATTACCAGAAACCCTTCCCCGTAAAATCGGATGACACCAAATACCGTCTGCTTACCAAAGATTTTGTCAGCATCATTGAAGCCGATGGAAGAAAGATCCTGAAAATTACCCCGGAAGGACTGGAACTCCTTGCCCGGGAAGCCTTTGCCGACGTATCCTTCTATCTGAGGGCTTCCCACCTCGAAAAACTATCGCACATTTTACAAGATCCGGAAGCAAGCGATAACGATATTTTTGTGGCCCACACCATGCTGTTAAACCAGGTTGTCTCAGCGGAAGGCGAATTACCGACATGTCAGGACACCGGAACCGCCATCGTCATTGGCAAAAAAGGAGAGAACGTCTGGACCGGACAGGATGATGCGAAATCCCTCTCAAAAGGAATCTATGAAACCTACCGGGATCGTAACTTAAGATATTCTCAGGTAGTTCCGCTGACCATGTTCGACGAAAAAAATACCGGCAACAACCTGCCAGCCCAAATTGATCTGTATGCCGCTGAGGGCAATGCCTACGAATTTTTGTTCATCACCAAGGGAGGAGGTTCTGCCAACAAAACCTTCCTATACCAGATGACCAAATCGTTGCTCAACGAGGTAAGTTTAACCAATTTCATCAAGGAAAAAATCAAAGATCTTGGCACTTCAGCCTGTCCTCCCTACCATTTGGCAGTCGTTATCGGGGGCACTTCGGCAGAGGCAACTCTGGCAACGGTCAAAAAGGCCTCAGCCGGATACTTCGATCATCTGCCGACCTCCGGGAACGAAGGCGGTCAAGCCTTCCGGGATCTCGAATGGGAAGAGAAAATCACAACCATCTGTCAGAAAAGCGAAATCGGAGCACAATTTGGCGGCAAATATTTCGTCCACGATGTTCGCGTAATCCGTTTACCCCGCCATGCGGCCTCTTGTCCCGTAGGTATAGGCGTTAGTTGCAGCGCGGACCGCAATATCAAGGCAAAAATTACGGAAGATGGCATCTTCCTGGAGCAATTGGAGATGCACCCGGAGCGCTTCCTTCCTAAAACTGCTCCTTATCTGCAGCCCTCTGTGGAAATCGATCTGGACCGTCCGATGGAGGAGGTGCGCAAAGAGTTATCCAAATATCCTGTCAAAACCCGACTAAGCCTGAAGGGAACACTCATCGTGGCACGGGATATTGCCCATGCCCGTATCAAAGAGATGATCGACAAGGGTGAGGATATGCCCGAGTACTTCAAAAAATATTCGGTTTATTACGCAGGTCCGGCCAAGACGCCGAAAGGGATGGCATCCGGCAGTTTCGGCCCCACTACGGCAGGCCGGATGGACAGTTACGTAGAGCTGTTCCAGTCGCTGGGCGGTTCCCTGATCATGCTGGCCAAAGGAAACAGGTCCAACCAGGTAACTGCTGCCTGCAAGAAATTTGGGGGCTTTTATCTTGGTTCGATAGGGGGTCCGGCAGCCATTCTGGCCAAAAACAGCATCAAATCGGTTGAAGTGATCGATTTTCCCGAGCTTGGTATGGAAGCGATCCGTAAAATCACGGTAGTCGATTTTCCGGCATTCATTATTGTTGATGACAAAGGGAATGATTTCTTTGCAACGCTCAAATAAGCGCCCGAAACCAAATACCGGGAATAGAGTATAAAAGGATTAATCGGTCCATTAAGCCAATTGAAATTAATCCTAATAATAACGCATACTCATTGAAAAAGGTATTAATCATTCACGCTCATCCTGAACAAAAGTCTTTTTGTTCAGGATTAAAAGATGTTGCCATACAATACTTTACCGAGAATGGGAATTTGGTAAAGGAGAGTGATCTCTATGCCATGGGGTTCGATCCTGTTGGCGACCATCGCGATTTCAAAAAACTATCCAATCCAAACTTCTTCAAATACCAGGCAGAGCAGGTAAATGCATGCAAGACAGATAGTTTTACCAATGACTTAAAGACCGAAATGGACAAATTGGTCTGGTGCGATCTGCTGATCTTCAATTTTCCTTTGTGGTGGTTTGGTCTGCCTGCTATCCTCAAAGGATGGGTGGACCGGGTATTTGCCATGGGACTGGTCTATGGAGATGGTCGGGGAGTTTATGAGAATGGGATATTCAAAGAAAAAACAGCATTTGTTACCATGACTACCGGCGGACCGGAAATCGCATATACCGCAACCAGCAATGGTGATCCGGCAGTCATTCTTTTCCCTATCCATCATGGCATGTTCTATTTTGCCGGCATGACTGTTTTACCACCTTTCATCAGCTGGGGCCCAGCCAGGATGAATCAGGAAGAGAGAATCGCTGAATTGGATCGCTACAAAAGCTATTTGATGTCAATAGAATCCCTAAAGCCCATTTACACAAATAGATAGCACACAACCAAACTTAATCGGATTTTTTTCATCGTTTTTTAAACGATTTTTTTGTGAAAGCGAAAAAAGGGCTATCTTTGCAACACTTTTAAAGAAAAAAGGGAGCTTAGCTCAGCTGGTTTAGAGCATCTGCCTTACAAGCAGAGGGTCGCTGGTTCGAATCCAGCAGTTCCCACAGATTGATTATCAGAGAGTTAGACACTGTTTTAGC
>JAVHPO010000273.1:9248-12030 GCA_036170635.1 Prolixibacteraceae bacterium
TTTGGGCAGTTCCACCAGCCCGCCTTTGTCGGCTTTGACCTCTATTGTGGTCTTCTCTCTTTTTTTATGCCTATTTGCATATAATTTGCATACGATACCAATCTTGGTTTAAAATCTTGCATTTCTGAAAACAATAAACCCGGCGATTAAACCGGGCTTTTTATGACTGTGTTATTTGCATTAACTTGTTTGAAAAAATACCGGGCAACGGGAGGAGACTGCAAAACCCGCTTTTAGTGGTCACCACACCCACCACGCCCGGCATTCATTCCTAAAGCAACCGCAATTGTTCGTTCAAAGCTTTGATTTCATATAAACCTGTCAGCACTAAAATCACTTCATCAGGTGAGGCAATTTCAGCAATTACCTTTATCTGATATTTTTCAATGGAAGTTTCAATCAATTCTAACTGCTTGAATATTTTTTCACGCTGTTCATCAATTACAGTATTCTTCTGTTTTTTCATGGTTATGGGTTTTTAAGTTTCGAAGATTTCAGAATAGAGCTGTTCAATTCTATCCCGAAAGTCTGCATAGATACGCATGTAGCTTTTTGCATTGGCAATCATGTGCGAAATTGCAGACCCGTCACATTCAAATAATTCTGCAAGCTCTGACCGCACACCGGCTTTGAGTTTCTTGCAGGTTGTGAACACTTCCGGGTCGGTGTGTTTCACGATGATCGTTATAAATTCAAGCCGTGCCACGGCTGCCCCTCCCGGGTAGTCAGTTCTAATCTTGGTGAACTTTTGGTAAATAGTTGAAATTTGGCCTGTGACATCTCTTTGCATGGGTTCATCGTTGAGCAATTGCCGGGCTATGTCTGGATAGCGAAGATAAAGCCGTTTTCCAAGTTTGTAATAGTTGACCGGCTCCATGTGTGAGGGTTTTAATCTTCGATCATTTCTAAATCAGTAAAGAAATAATTCAGCTCCCTAAAAAGGCAAAAGACTGAATCTATTTTACGCTTTTTGCTGTCGGTCTTTCTGATCCATTCAATCAAAACCTCCTCTAAGATTGATTTAAATACATCAGGATCGGCAACACATTGCAACTCTTCAACGGCCTTCACTATGGCACGGCTTCTTTCAGTTGCCTTAATAATAGCGTCAAATTTCTCTTCGTTCGATTTTTCTGTTTTTGTCGTTTCTGTTTGCATGATAATTAATTTTTGAAAGTAAATATTGGCTGGTCACTGCTAACAGCACACATGCGAGGCATGATGTTGACGTTTGGACTCTCACCAATTTGCCAGCCTTGTTTTGTTGAAAAAATGTTTTGATTGAGTTTTTGCCTCATGGTTTTGTGATCTGTTTGCATTTCAAAGTGAAGCAATATTTTTGAATCAAAAAAATAAATTCACAAATATTTTACATCGTAACATCATAATTATCAAATAGTAATATATCTATATTACAAATGTGAATTATTAAAATCCATTGTAATATAATTATATTATAACCCATGATGGTTTTTAATTGACATTTTGAACGGATACCGGTATTTTGTCATGATTTGAAGCAATCAACACTGGTAGTATTGAATTGTCAGGCTGGTAAAACGTCAGATTTTGCCAGCGATGGCCTGAAGGGTGACACCTGAGCTATTTTAAATCATTCTAAGTAGTCAGCACAGAAAAGCCCCAAACGGTTAAATTTGGGGCTTAAATGGCAAATTTTCAAAAGCCATTATTCATTCGCGATTTGACAACCTAAAGGTAATATTTTTTCAAGTAAGTTATTCCCTTTCAGCTCTCTTTTCATTGTTGTATTTTTCAACCTCCTCGATCATTTTGGCAAAATTATCAATCCCTTTCTTTGCCAGTACTACAACATTCGGCATTTCTTTCCCTTCTCGAAGGCATTGAGCACCATGTACCATTAAGGGAAAATCATCATCCGCACTAGCAAAGGTGGTTTCACTGTCAATGTCATCCCTTCTAATTTCACCGGAAGCAATTAAGCGTAAAAGCTCAATCTTTTCCTGTCTGCTCAACTCACTAAGTTTCTTAAACCCGCCTGTCTTGTTTTTCATGGCTATTCTTTTAAAAATCTGTTTAACAATTGGTCTACCTCTTCATCTGATAGTTTTGATATCGAAATTCTATAATCATTCTCTTTTACTTTAGGCACAACGTAGCCCAAGAACTTTTCATACAGTAAAATTCTTTTTTCTGCATCAAGTTCCTTAAAGCTTTCAGTAACGGCCTCGAAATTAGCATCAAGAAATGTTTTGATTCTTTCTTTCAATTCGGCCGTTACTTTGTTCTTTGTACCCTTTGGCCTTCCGGCTGGGTTCCCTGTGCATCCTTTAGGTTGGGGCATTTTGAATGTTTTTGAATGTTGTTTTCTTTCAAGCTCCCTTTTTCAGGATTGAATTTTATTGATAAAAGATTGATTATCAGTATAGAAATACGGCAGAGATTTAGCATTTTTTGCCCTCTCAGCGTTATTAACAATCCACTGTTTAAAACTTTCGGGCACATCTTTGACCGTGTTAATAGATTTGACTTCAACGGACTGATCTGACCCGTTCAATATGCGATTAAGGTATCTATCCATCTCTTTATCTGTCAACAATACAGGAATTGCATGGCACAGGCATTGAGGGTGCCACCCGGTAAAGAAGAAATTTTTCGGATAAGAGCCTTTCAGATCGTCGCACATGTCCGTTTGGGGGTGAGAACCTGATAGCATCACTTCATAGCCCACAACCATAGGCATGGAGTTCCAACGATCATGATCCGCCATACGATAGGCGATGTTCGTTTCTGTGACGGCCAA
>JAVHPO010000274.1:0-12016 GCA_036170635.1 Prolixibacteraceae bacterium
TCTTATTCTCCTTCTCTGCGGCAAGACATTGAAAAGTGGAAATGACAACCAATGCTAAGGCTATTGTCAGTACAATTTTTTTCATTTTTTCAATTTGATCGCGAACTTATCATCCTGTTAAGGAATTTTATAAAAACAGGAAAAATCCATCGAGAAAAAAGAAAATGCCGATGGCGCCAAATGCCAGTCCGCAGATCCAGACAAACCTCTTCTTGGAAAGTGTCGCAATGGAGGAGAGTAAAATAGAGATTTGCAGAAATATGACCCCAATACCAAATTTGTCAGAGTGTATTTTGCTTTCATCACGAAGCTGCTCGAAACCGGTTGCGACTTTGCTGATGGCCTCTTTCTCCTGTTCGTATTTTTTTACCTTTAGTTCGTAATCCAAGGCCATATCCCTGTACTTTTTTAACAAGGCATCGTTCCCTTTTTGTTTCTCAAGTGATTCAATCTGGATTTCAAGGTTTTCCTTGCGCAGATCATAGATGTAACTCTTGATACTTTTGCTTTGGAAAAAGGCCCACTGATCACTCGCTTTGGTTTGGTTAAGGAGGCTTCCTGTACTGTAACCTCCTCCTTTAAAGGTTGACAGGGTTGCAGCTACTGCAATCAATACGGTGGTGATGGCCATGTAGGTCATCCATCCTTCTTTTTTATCTGTTGTCATAAATCTACTGTTATCGTGGATTGAAATTATTTCAAAATTAATTAATGTTGCCAGTATTCGAAAAACTTCGCTGTTCAAAATATTAATTACGGCTTTGCCGGATGATAGGTTCCAGTTAAATGAGAATAGACAATTATGTTTAACGTTGGATGGTTAAATAATCCATAATTTTTGACGGTGCTGTTTCCCTTTATTTTAACTTTGGGCTATCCTGAGTCAAACACAATTAAAGAAACGAGAAAAATGTTTAAATCACAGTATTTCAAATTTATAACTGTAGTAATTTTCTGTCTGGGCGTTGTCGCAAAAGATGGCTTAGCTTCTGTTGTCTCCCACAAAACCGCTGCAAATGTGGTCATCTTCACCCTCGACAAGGGTGGTATGAGTTTGAAGATATGCAAAGATGACCTGGTGGAGGTCAAGTATACAAATTCCGATAATTGGCCTTCAAAGTCCTCATTGGTCGTCAATAAAAAATGGAAGACGGTTCCTGAATTCAATATTTCTGAGACAAATGGTCAGGTGGTGATATCTACCAAACGAATGAAAATTGTCGTCGATAAAACAACCAATGCGATCAAATTCACTGATTTAAAAGGAAATCTTCTGCTTGCCGAAGATGGCGTCCAAGGCAAAACGATGGTGGCGGCAACGGTAGCCGGGATTCAAACTTTCACTTGCTCCACCCAATATCTGTCGCCGCCGGATGAGGCGCTGTATGGACTGGGATGCCATCCGGAAGATACCCTCTCCATCAATTACAAAGGCCGCAACCAGGATTTGGCCATCAGGTACATGACTGGTGCGATTCCGGTGCTGCTTTCCAGCAAAGGCTACGGTTTGATGTGGGACAACTATTCACCCTCCAATTTTTATGGCGCTGAGGAGGGCAATACAAAATACAAATATGTTTCGGAAAGCGGGAAAATGGTGGATTACTACTTTTTCTACGGACCCGAGTTTGACCAGATTATTGCCTCCTACCGGGAAGCTACGGGACAGGCGCCAATGTATCCCAAATGGGCGCTCGGATTGTTTCAGTCGCAGGACAGGTACAAGAGTCAGGCTGAAGTATTGTCGGTCAAGGACAAATACAGGAACGGGAAAATCCCGGTCGATTGCATCGTACAGGATTGGTTCTACTGGGAACCCAATGTGATCGGCTCACACCAGATGTGGCCGGAGCGCTATCCCAATCCTAAAGCGATGGTCGACGAACTGCACAAGGCCAATCTCCACGCCATGATATCCATCTGGCCGGTCTTTGCCAAGGGTACTCCTAATTATGCGGAAATGGAGAAGGCCGGCAACCTGACCAGCATCACCTGGGACAATGTGATGACCCATACTTTCGACAACTATTACGATGCCCACAGTCACAAGGCCCGTCAGATGTACTGGAAGCAGGCCAGGGACAGCCTGATTGCCCCGGATGGCTGGGATGCCTGGTGGGTCGATCAGTGCGAACCCGACAACGGCGCCCTCCTCGACTTAAGGAGACAAGCTGATTTCGCGACCGGGAAGGGGATCGACTATTTCAACACTTATTCTTTGATGCATACGGTTGGCTTGTACGACAACTGGCGCAAAGATGTACCCAACAAGCGGGCCTTCTTCCTGGTAAGACAGTCTTTTGCCGGTCAGCAGCGCAATGCAGCGACCTTGTGGTCGTCGGATATTACCTGCACCTGGCGGGCGTTTAAAAGCCAGGTACCTCAGGGAATCAACGCCTGCGCATCCGGGATACCTTACTGGACCTCCGATATTGGTGGCTACCACTTTCATTGGAGTGCACCCGACTGGTCGACCGCTTCCAACCGCGAATTGTTTACCCGCTGGTTTCAGTTCGGCACTTTTTGTCCGGTCTTCAGAATTCATGGAAAGGGAGAGCGGGCACTCTTCTCGGACAACTGGGATGCAAAAATCAAAGAGATCCTGCTGAGTTACGACAACCTCCGCTATCGCTTATTGCCATACAACTATTCACTGGCGTGGAAAGTGACCAACGAAGGTTACACCATTATGCGGTCGCTCGCTTTTGATTTTAGAAATGATACCGGAATTCAGTCCATCCCGGATCAGTACATGTTCGGACCTGCGTTCCTGGTAAGTCCTGTAACGGAAAGCAGGAACAATCCAGGATCGAATCCCTCCGCCGGTTTGTCGCGCAAAGTTTATCTGCCAGCCGCAACGACATGGTTTGATTTTTGGACCGGTAAATCCTTACCAGGAGGTCAGACCATCGAGGCTGCGGCTCCAATCGAAACCATTCCGCTGTTCGTGAGGGCCGGATCCATTGTGCCAATGGGACCGTTGGTGCAGTATGCCACCGAAAAGCCGGCCGAACCGATTGAGCTCAGAATTTTTCCGGGCGCAGACGGTACTTTTACCCTTTACGAAGATGAAAATGATACCTACAACTATGAGAAGGGGCAATATGCCACCATCGCATTTGCATGGAACAATAGCTCACGAATGATGCACATCTCCAACCGTACCGGCAAATTTCCGGGAATGATCGAAAAACGGATCTTCAGGATCGTTGTAGTCGGCGAGAATCACGGAACTGGGGGTGCCATCTCCGAGCATGTGGATAGGACGGTTCTTTTCGAAGGGAAAGCGATGGATGTAAAATTTTGAAAATTGAATTCTGCTGTTAGTTATTAATATTCACCACAATAGGCACATAGGTCACATAGCCTCTAATGTGTTCTATGTGCCTATTGTGGTGAAATTATTAAAGATCAACATACAAAATATCACTGACTTTATGTTGCTTAGCGCTCCTTTGCGTACTTTCCGGGAAATTTATACCGTATTTATTGGAAGAATCGTAAATTTGATGGTTCCAATTCACCTGTTCAATTAAATAACCAAATACTTATGAGAACCAAAATCCTCTTTCTTTCCATTTTCCTGTTTTCCTTCCTGACAGGACAGAGCCAGATTAAAGTTGCCACCGTTTTAGGCGACAACATGGTCCTTCAGCGCAATACGGAAGTAAAAATCTGGGGCAAGGCGAAGCCCGGAGAGAAGCTAACGGTCAAGGCAGACTGGATTGCCGGTCAGGCAAATACAACCACCAACACCAAAGGCGACTGGATGGTTAAATTGAAAACCATCAATGCTGGCGGACCTTATACCATTTCAATAAGCTCTCCAAAAGAGAAGGTACAACTCAAAAACATCTTGCTGGGCGAGGTATGGCTCTGCTCCGGTCAGTCCAATATGGAGATGCCCATGGCAGGGTATGGCGATTCCCCCATCAACGGTTCCAACGATCTCCTTTTGGATGCGGACAATGACCAAATCCGGCTTTACAATGTGACAAAGGCAGTAAGTGCAGTCCCTGTTGATACCTGTAAAGGTAAATGGAGTGCAGCGACAGCTGAGACAGCATCCGGATTCAGTGCGGTTGGCTATTTGTACGCCAGACTGCTGCAGCAAAGACTCAAGGTTCCGGTTGGCGTCATCAGTTCAGACTGGGGCGGTTCTGCCATCGAAGCATGGATGAGCCACGAAACGATTCTACCTTTTTCGGATGCATATGCCCGGACAACCCAGGCAAAATCAGCCGTAAACCAAAGGGCTTCCAACCTTTACAATGGAATGATTTCACCGATCATCAACTATGCCATAAAAGGGGCTATTTGGTACCAGGGCGAATCCAATATCGGCAATTACAAGGATTATGTGGCATTGCAGGCGGCCATGGTAGCCAATTGGCGAAAGGATTTCGGGGTAGGGGAGTTTCCCTTCTATTTTGTTCAGATTGCCCCTTATTCGTATGGTAACATCAAGTCTATCAATTCAGCCTTGCAGCGTGACGAACAGTTGAAGTCAGTCTCTCAGATTCCAAACAGCGGAATGGCTTGCACCCTTGATATCGGCGAAGAGAAGAACATCCATCCGGCAGAAAAACTGATTGTTGCCAAACGGCTTGCCTTATGGGCTTTTGCCGAAACTTACGGCATCAAAGGCATCATGTACAAATCCCCTGCTTTTTCCAAAATGGTTGTGAAGGATACCCTCGCAGTGATCTCTTTTGACAATGTTGCTGCTGGCCTAAGCACTTTTGGAAAAGAGGTAAATTGCTTCGAAATTGCCGGATCGGACAGCATTTTTTATCCTGCCAAACTGGCCATCAAGGCCAAACAAGCCAATGTTTGGTCACCAAAAGTGAAGGCTCCGGTTGCGGTTCGTTATGCCTTTTGCAATTTTCCGGTTGCCAGTGGCTATTTGTACAATACTGCCGGTTTGCCGGTGCCATCGTTCAGAACGGATAATTGGGGAAAATAGTTACCTCAATCCAAATGAAATACCTCTTCCATGTTTGCCCACCATTCACCTGCTGAACGGGTTGCAACAGGTCTTTGCATGGGCTCCATTACAGCCCACCACTCCTGCGTTTTGGGATCGGCAGCCATTTTGGCCATATCCGCCGCGAAATCCTCTCCGATATATTCGAAGTAGGCGTAGAGCATGTTGTCTTTGTGGAAAATAGAATAGTTGCGGATATTGCAGGCCGAAATCATCGCGAGAATCTCGGGCCAAACGGCAGCATGGTATGTCTTGTAACTTTCAAATTGCTGTGGATCAACTCCAATAACTTGTCCGTATCGTTTCATAGATTCTATTATAAATTAAAATATTTGTTTCCTTTGTGATACCCTTAGCGTCCTTAGTGGTGAAACTTGTAATTTTACCACTAAGGACGCTAAGGAAAACACAAAGGTTTCACAAAGGACATTGCTTTCAACACGAAATGAATGATCTTTTTACCCTTGGCAAATTAAATCAAAACAACTTCATAGATTCCGGGTACCCCGGAGAATTCTTTCAGTACCAGACGGATCTTTTGGGCGGTAATTCCCGGTAGTTTGAATTCAGTCTTACTGCCAATCGTTTTGCCTTTGTAGCCCGTTTTCCAACTTTCACCATTCAGGTATTGTATTTCGAATGACTTGACCGCATTGCCTCTTTCATAAATAACGGCCTGAGCTATCTTTTGAGGTTTTCCGAGATCGATCTCTATCCAGGGATTGGTATCCTTTGCCTCCGGTTCCCAGAATGAACCCGACCAATCACCATTGGTCACTGCACTTAATTCGACCCATTGATGATTGATCCATTGACCCGTTGGATTGGAGGATGCCTTCAATGGTTTCAGGTAGGAAAGTGAATTCGAACTTATCTCCATTGGCTTGATATTCATCGTATTTCCAGCTAATTCAAGTTCTACAATAGTATTGATTGGTTGCAAATCTTTCACTGAAAATTCAATGGAATATCCATTGTCAAGTTTGGTCAGCTTCACCTTTCCACCTTGAGCCAAACGACAGCCCTTAATCTCCAGCACAAGATCCGGAATGATAATTTTTGGGGACTTACCTGTCCATTTCAGAATATGCAAATAGATAGTATTCCCTTTACGTGTGCTTACTCCCCAGTCGGTTGGTTTGAAGGGTCCGCCTCTTGTCCCATAAATGGTATAGCCATATTTGCCGAGCCATTCACCCATCTCTTTCAATCGATCCACCTGGAGAGGTTCAATTTTTCCATCCGGCATAGGTCCGACATTGAACAACAGGTTCCCGTCGCCTCCTGCAGTACGGATCAACGTGTGCAGGCACTGCTGCAATGTTTTTACCGCATCGTTGGGTTTCCATGCCCATTGGTTGGCAATGGTCATGCAGGTTTCCCAGGGACGGTCGTTCTGAAATCCTCCAACCCGTTGCTCGGGCGTATCGAAATCGCCTTTGGCCCCTGTGCGGTTGTTGATGATGATATTGGGCTGAATGGTATGGGCAAAATCGATCACACCCTGACCCCTGGTGGCGTCAAAACGTTGTGGCACATCAAACCAGAGCACGAAAAGCGGTCCGTAATTCAATAACAGTTCAGCGACCTGCCTCTTCAGGTAACCGGTATAGGCATCCAGATCATAGCTGGCCCTTGGTACCTGGCCTCCCGGACTGGTTAAGGGAAAATCAGGGTGGTGCCAGTCAGTAGTCGAATAGTAAGTACCAAACGCGATCCCCTGTTTTTTGCATGCCTCAGCGAGTTCCTTCACGACGTCGCGGTGCAAAGGGGAATTCATAACATTAAAGTCGGTTTGACGCGTGTTCCAGAGACAAAAGCCATCGTGGTGTTTTGTGGTGAGGATGATGTATTTCATGCCTGCCGCCTTGGCAACCGACACCCAACTGTTGGCATCAAAATTGGGCGCATCAAATTTTTTGTACAGGTTATCATATTCATCTACTGGGATCTCGCGTCCACGCGACCAGCCTATCTCCGTGCCTTTCAGCGCTACCGGGCCCCAATGGATAAACATCCCAAAGCGGGCGTCTTTCCACTCCTCCAGTTTTTGTTTGTTGTTGGTTGGCGCTTGTCCATTTGAAACCAAGAATGGAACGAGCAGGATCATAAACAAGAGCATTTTTTTCATTCTACTGGATTTTAATTAATTAATTTTCCAAATTTTTGGATTTGGTCTTCTTGATCTTACTGTGAAATTGTTGAAAATTTACCACAATGGTCTCAAATCACATAATTTTTAATCTGTAATTTTTCATTTTTCATTCTTCATCTATTATTAAACTCTTTCACGGCATCAAACATGGCCACAATATTTTCCGGCGGAACATCGGGCAAGATGTTGTGAACGGTGTTGAAAACGAAACCACCTCCCGGCGAAAAAATTTCCAACCGTTCGAGCACTTGTTTGCGAATCTGTTCCGGAGTTCCGGTATTCAGAGTTCCGACTGTCTCGATGCCGCCACCCCAGAAAGTGCAATCCTTGCCAAACTCCTTTTTCAGAAAATCGGGTTTCATCAGGTAGGCATTAGTTTGCACTGGGTTGAAAATCTCAATCCCGGCTTCAATCAAATCGGGCATTAACAACGAGATAGAACCGCACGAATGAATGTAGGTGTGCATCTTGCTGTGCGTTTTCACATAATCGCAAAGAATTTTGTGCCTTGGCTTAAAAAGCGCACGATAAGTATCAGCATCCATGAAGGGGCCGGAACTCATGCCCAAATCGTCCCCAAACCGAATGATATCGACGATATCGCCAACGGCATTGCATACCTTTTCGAGTGTGGCCAAGTGTCTTATCAGGAGTTGATAACATCCGCTTTCCGTTGAACATTTCAGGTAAATATTTGCACAATTCCGTGATTTTATTTAGACGTTTTTTTCTATTTTTGAAATCATATCAGAATAAGCCACTCATTTGAAATAATATGTACCTGGAGCAAATCAATGAATCGCTTACATTCCATCTACAGAATGTTGCATATTTACGCTTTGAACAGGATGCGGACTATGAAGACATCATCAGCCCTTTTACCAGAATCTATCTCATCACCGAAGGGTGTGGTTCGCTGATTATCGGAAACAATAAAATAGCGCTGGAAGCAGGCAAGCTCTGCCTGATCCCCAGTTTCACCTAGTGCAGTTATCATTTCAGGGAGGGCCTATCCCACTATTACATCCATTTCAGTATGGACCAACCCAACGGGTATCTACAACCTCTTTTCCATCGCGAATATTTCGGCTGCCTGTGACCTGGATTACAAGCTCCTGGCCCGGATGGTCCATATCAATCCCGATCTGCAGCTGCCACACCATCATCCACGCGTTTATCAGTCCAAGCCCTGGATGAACAAAAAGGTCGAATACCAATCGGCTGCCCAGCATCTTGAAACACTCGGTATCCTGAAGCAGCTTTTTTCGCGTTTTTTGGCGTCAGGTAGAAATTATCCTGTTGCCAATATGCTGAAATACAATATTCAACCTATTCTTCTCCATATCCGTAATCGTCTGGAACAGAATATTGCGGTGGATGAGCTGGCCTGCATTGCCTGTTTCTCCAAAGACCATTTTTCGCGTGTTTTTAAGACAATCACCGGATTGGCTCCCTGTGATTACATCATCAGCAAGCGGATTGAACGGGCTCAATTTTTACTTCTTACCACCGATTTGTCGCATGGTCAAATCATAGATCAAACCGGATTCAGAAGCATCTCCTATTTTTCGCGCATCTTTAAAAAGCAGACCTCTTTTTCCCCGGCGCAATACAGAATGCAGAGGGGGTGAAGAGTTGAACACATTGGCAATGGTTATACTTTTGAGTACCCGAGAGGTGAGCAATATACAGTCGGTTTAAAATCTTATTTGGGTATTAAAATATTGATATATAATAACATATAAGATAATCTAATATAGATTATCTATTTTAGATTATCTATTTTGGATAATCTGAATTAATCTGTATATATTTGCAGAAAGGAGGTGATTATGAAAAAGAAAAGCAACCCTTTTTTGCTCAAAGGTTATGCGTCAAAAGAACTCTTCTGTGACAGGCAAAATGATGTAGATCAGTTGTTTGCCAATATACAAAATGGCATAGATACCACTTTGATTTCGGCAAGAAGGATGGGGAAAACCGGACTTGTCTTCCGTTTCATTGATCATCTCCACGAACATGGACAAATTAAGGCAATTTATGTCGACATATTTTCATCGCGGAATCTGAGCGAATTCATCAAATTATTGGCGGAAGCAATTTTACTTGGGTTTCCGGACAAAACGCCGATCGGAAGTAAGTTTCTGGAGTTTATTAAAGGGTTCCGTCCTTTGATAGGATACGATCCGCTGACCGGGCAGCCGCAACTTCAGATCAATTATCAATCACCTCAGGAGAAGGAATATACCTTGCAGGGGATTTTTAGTTTTCTTGAAAATCAGCAGGAACCGATTGTAGTTGCAATCGATGAATTTCAACAGATTTCTGACTATCCCGAAAAGAACATCGAAGCACTCCTGCGTACTTACACCCAAAATTTGAAGAACATTCGTTTCATCTTTTGCGGTAGTCGAAAGACCATGATGATCAACCTGTTTTCCAATGCTAAGCGCCCATTTTTTGCCTGCACACAATACCTCTTGCTTGAAGAAATTGATAGGGAGTTATATTCGTTGTTCATCCGAAATAAATTTTCTGAATCGAATATAGTTATAACCGAAGAAGCATTGACGAGGGTGTTGAACTGGAGTCTCGTACACACATTTTATACCCAAAGTTTGTGCAACATGTTGTATTACATGGCAGATAATCAGATTACTATTGAAACGGTCAATCTTGCTTGTGTTGAATTACTGAAACGGAACGAACCGGTGTTTTACCAATACCGGCAATTGCTTACTACGGCTCAATGGAATTTTCTTATTGCCATTGCTAAAGAAGGTGAAGTAAAACAGCTCACAGCCCAGAAATTCATTTCTAAATATGAAATAGGTACACCGGCCAATGCACGTCGGATCAGCAGATCGCTGGTTGAGAAAGAATTGCTGCTTGAGATGACTAATAAAAATGAAACCACTTACCGGGTTTATGATGTCTTTTTATCCAGGTGGCTCGAAAATGAGTATTGAAATACCCACGAGAAAATTTTCACATCAACGGAAAATGAATATATGGGTATTCCATGCGGCCTATGAAAATCAAATTATATACGCATGAAAATAATGAATAGGTGGGTATTGGCTTCGCCGATCTCCGATTCCATGTGACCTTTAAAAAACAAATTATATACACATGAAGAATTATCTATTACTGCTACTGATTTGTATCCCCCTTTTTGTTTTTTCGGCACCTCCGGAGGGACGTACCACCATTAACCTGAACGGCACATGGCAATTCGATCAGACGGTCAATGCCTTTCCACCAGCAAAATATACCCGGAAAATTCCGGTTCCAGGATTGGTACACCTGGCAGAGCCCAAAATTGAAGATTATGACAAGTTTTTCAAGCGACCCGACAAAGTTGAGGTAAAAGATCAGCACAATCTCTACAACATCGATTATACGCCAAGATACAGCTGGTACCGGAAGATGGTCTTCATTCCAAAGGAACTGGAGGGCAAAGAGGGGATGATCACGGTCAAAAAGAGTCAGTATGTGACCCAGATTTATGTAAATGGTACCGATATGGGTACATCAATGGCCTGCTATACGCCTGTCGAATTTCCCGTCACAAATGCCTTGAAATATGGTGCCGAGAACGAGATTCTGATCAAAGTGGGCGACAGGGTTTGGTTACCGGCCGCGGCTGCCGGTGGAACTGATAAGGAGAAAGAACATTACCTGCCGGGAATTTGGGACGATGTACTGCTTTCGTTTACCGGGAAAGTGCGTATCAACAGATTGCTCCTACTGCCTTCTGTAGCCGGAAAGAAAGTAACGGTTAAAGCACAGCTTCGAAACTTAATTCCGGCTCAGATTTTCGTAGGTGATGCCATGAAAGATTCGGCCACTCTGGATATTTCATTGGCTGAGAAGCTGACGGGAAAAGTCGTTGCCGACAAAAGTGTCAGGATTTCTACCAAACGAGACAATCTTTCTGAAATTGTCATGGATATTCCTGTGACCGATTTTTCGGCATGGACACCCGAACATCCCTTCCTCTATTTGGCCAATGCGACACTGCGAAACAGCAATGGAATATCCGATACATTCAGCAAGCAGTTCGGAATGCGAGACTTCACCCGTAAGGGGAAATTCTTCTATCTCAATGGCGAAAAATATATCCTTCGGGGTACGAATGTTACGCTCCAGCGCTTTTTTGAGGATCCCGATTGCGGAAACCTTGTGTGGGACAAGGCCTGGGTAAAGCGATTGCTGGTTGATTACCCCAAACAGCTTAACTGGAATGCCATGCGCGTTTGCGTTGGAATAGCCCCCGATCTCTGGTACGATATGGCGGACGAGTATGGCCTGCTTTTCCAAAATGAGTGGCTCTATTGGCAAAATCATGGTTGGGACGATCAGATCCGCGCCGAGTATACAGACTGGCTCTGGTCGGACGGCAGTCACCCCAGCATTGCCATATGGGATGCCATTAACGAAAATTGGGACAATTACATTGGAAATATACTGATCCCCGAATTAAAGAAACTTGACAATACCCGTATTTGGGACAGTGGTTACATGAAGACGGAAGATATGCCGCTCGACGAAATGGACGAACCGCATCCCTACCAGGGGCGTATCAGGGAGAAGGGACCTGACTCAAAAGATAATTTTTATCCACTGGGTAACCTGGATTTCAAACCCGCCAGGGTACAGGAGATTCAGGATGCAAGTACCATTCAACTGGTGAACGAATATGGCTGGATCTGGTTGTGGCGCAATGGCAAACCCAGTAAATTGACAGTTGAGGTTTACGATTATTACCTGGGTAAAAATTCAACACCTGAACAAAACTGGGAACTCCAGGCCTATTGGATGGAACTTGAGACCGAATGGCTCCGAAGCGAACCCTCCATAGCAGGCGTACT
>JAVHPO010000275.1:0-11993 GCA_036170635.1 Prolixibacteraceae bacterium
AGTCCCGGTTGCACAAGATCCCTGGCACAGACTCCATTTTCTATGTATTTATCAATGTTTTTTGTGACTATTCTGATTGGCTGAGCTAGCCTTTATCAGGTGTAATGAGGCTGGTTATTTCTAAACTTCCAACTACTTTTTTGGATAATTGCTCCATCGGACAGTTGATTCTCCTAATTTTCAGGGCATTTACCATATATTGGGCAATACAATCCCCGGCTGGCGCGGAGTGAGTCCTGAAGTGAAAGGACGAATTTAGCAATAAAGAGAGTTCTTTCACATGCTGTATAAACGATGAAGGGGTTTCTGAAAGGGAATGATCTTTCGTTGGCGACTTACAGGAGTAGCCAATAAATCCACAATAGTGGGACTTTTCAATAATGATATCTACATTGGGCAATGTATAAAATATCATCGTCAACTTTGTAAACAAGTCTGTGCTCCCCGGTAATCCTTCGGGACCAAAACCCGGAAAAGTTTTGTTTCAATGCCTCAGGCTTTCCCGTTCCGGTGTAAGGGGTACGCTGGC
The DNA here is from genome assembly GCA_036170635.1 of Prolixibacteraceae bacterium. Taxonomy (GTDB): domain Bacteria; phylum Bacteroidota; class Bacteroidia; order Bacteroidales; family Prolixibacteraceae; genus CAINVV01. Next base: position 530 of record JAVHPO010000275.1, read on the forward strand.
AATCTTTAATCAAGGAATTTATCTTTTGAAATACTTTACGGTCGGAATCAATCCAAAATTGATAATCATCCCAGGCCGATTTATCCCAAAGAATATCCATAGCTATTACTCAATTATGGAACGCTTTAGTAAATTGCGCTTCTCATTGATGTTCTCAATGGAGGCTTCAAGACGCTGCCGGTTGGCTATGCTCCGGTTCAGATGATAAGTTTCCTGAAGGGAATTGTATTCATCCAAAGGCATCATGACAATGCTTTTCCCTTTGGGCCGGTGAACAATCAGCAACTCATCATCATTGGAAACCGCATCGAGACTGGTTTTTAAATTTTGCCTTAGTTCTGAATAGTTAACGGCTCTCATGATTTTATCTTATTAATTCAGTACAAAATTACGTACTTTTTTCGATATTTCCTAATCTTTCAAAAGCCTTTTTTAGTACGTCCATACAATTGCCCCCAAAGACTATATTTGCATAACGGCAATATTCCGGGAATGAAACAGAAATACAAGTTCCATAATACCGATGGCTTTATTTTGTAACTTTTGCGGTTCAAGGCCGGGAAGATGTTTTTGCAGAAAGGGCACGGATTACAAATTCCGCGCCAGCGGGGCGCATTCCCAACCCGGGGTGTCGCTCCTTCGTCGCTTTACCCCGGGCTATTGACATTTAACCCCTCCGGGGTATGATTTGCAAAGGTTCACCATGGTGGTCAGGAAATTTAGGATTGTGCAAATGCCAATTTTCACATTTTCACATTTTCACATTTTCACATTTCCCAATTTTCAAATTATCCTTCTTTTTCTCCTCAAAATCCCGTAACTTATAGTTTCTGATAATGAGGTGCACATGAAGGAAGATTTTCTCCATTTTCTATGGAAAAACAAGCTGTTTGAGCCTGCAAATACTGTCACGACCGATGGCGAACCCATCGAAATTGTTTCTGTCGGTAGGCACAACATCCATGCCGGTCCTGATTTTTTTGATGCCCGCATACGGATTGGAAAAACACTCTGGGCAGGCAATGTGGAGATCCACCTGAAAACATCCGACTGGAACCGGCATGGACATCAAACTGATCCGCTTTACCGGAATACCATTTTGCATGTGGTGGCGGAGAACGATGGTATCGTCTACAACAATGCCGGGGCCTCTATCCCTACGCTGCAAATAGGTTGGCCTTTGTGGGTCGAATACAACTACAAGGCTTTGATGCAGCAGCACGACTGGGTCAACTGCGCCTCTCAGCTGAATAAAATCGACCCCTTCAGGATCCGCTTTTTTCTGAACGGATTGGCCATCGAGCGCCTGCAACAAAAGATTGGTGCTATCGAGAAGTTGCTGGATGGGTCGAAGGGTGACTGGAGCGAAACCTTTTACCTTTTTTTGGCAAGAAGTTTCGGGTTCCGGCAAAACGGCGATCCTTTCGAGATGATGGCGCGATCCCTGCCGCTCGCTCTGCTTCAAAAGCACCACGATCAGCTCTTTCAGCTGGAGGCGCTCTTGTTCGGACAGGCCGGGTTGCTTGGTGAGTTGTTGTATGAGGAAGAGCATCCAGTTGCTTTGCGCAAGGAGTATGAATTCCTCTCTTCGAAATATGGCCTTAAGCCAATCCCCGGTCACCTCTGGAAATTCATGCGCATGCACCCCCTCAATTTCCCCACCATCAGGCTGGCCCAGTTTGCCGGATTGCTAAAAAGTTGCGGCGCACTTTTCCCGACGGTCATCCGGATGGAAACGGTCGATGATTATCGCTCCCTCTTCAGGACTGAGACTTCAGGGTACTGGGACAATCACTATACCTTTCTGAAAACCTCCTCATACCAGAAGAAAGAGATGGGGGAGGAGTCATTTCAACTGATCCTGGTCAATGTGCTGGTGCCTTTTCTTTTCCTCTACGGCGAACGCAACAACAAGTACGAATTCAAAGAGCGCGCTCTGAAAATCATGGAAGAGCTGCCCGCCGAAAACAATACCTTGCTTCGCCATTGGGCTGCCGCCGGGATTAGTGCCTTCAACGCTCTGGAGTCGCAGGCGCTGATACACTTACATCACGAATACTGCGAACCCAAAAAGTGTTTGGAGTGCAGTATAGGGCAGAAGTTGATCACTCACTGTGGCTAAAGTGAACGCAGTGAGTTCACTATTCAATAATTCATCACATAATCCAACAATCTATGCAAACTTACCTCTCACAATTGATCTCAGACATGCATCAAGCTACAATGCGTGTGCCGCAATCCAGAATCCCCGAAGGGACATTCGACCCTGATTATCAGGATGAACTTGAAGCAAGCCCCGACTACCCGATGAGCCATTGGTTCGGACTCACCAAAGAGCAGTTTCCTGCTTCCGACAGGCTTTCGTCGGAACAATTGGTACTAATGGCGGAGGAATTTGAGCAGCTTTGGGCTGCATACAGTTTTGAACCCGATTTTCCGGAGGGCCTCCCAGCCAAACGCCGTTACGAACTGATGCGCGATTATCTCGACCACAAATGCTCGCATTGGCCGGGAGGGTGGGTACATCACTTCGAATTCTGTGATTACGATCCCGAAAATTGTCCGTTTGGTCAGGAATTTTGCAAATGCAAAGATTTTGATGATGCTGAGAGTGAAATAGTATAGCCAGGCAAAAATGGAATTGGGAAGAGGTATATAAAAAATCGTAGTTTTGGGTTCATAAACCAAAGTATGTTTGTTAAAAACAACTATTTTAGCAAATTGAAGCTGCTACCACAATAAAAATGCATTTCAGGATTTTTTCTTTCAAAGCTTTATTGTTACTACTATTTACGCTCAATTTTTCGTGCCGTTCTGCCGTAACAACAGTTGTAACTGAGATTCCCGTAACTCCCGATAACACCATAGCAGAGGTTCAATATGCCCAATTTACATACGACTTTGGGGTGAAGGGAATTGCTCCGGTCGACATGACGAATTCTGAACTGACTGGTGGTACCCTGACTGTCGAAAGCGATCCGGTTGACCCCAATAACCAATGCTTGCGTCTCAGCAAGACATCGATAGTTCCGACTGATCAGCTTACTACTTTAAAGGACTTTACCCCTGTTGTGCAAGGGAGTGTCTCGGTAGAGGCAAAAGTTCGTATTACGGATGCTTCTCACTGGAAGCAGTTTACGCTACTGGCAAATTCTTCCACAGAAATTGCCGGTATCATTATCGGGGATGCGGGTAAAATGACGGCCATCGAAAATACCGGTAACAATTTTACTGTGCTTTCTCAGGTTCAGGTTAATCAGTGGTACACAGTGAGGCTGGCACTTAACCTGTCTGCCAAAACTTATGAGATATATATTGACGGAACAAAGATGACGTCGAAGCCACTTGCCTGGAAGAATCAGGCCACTGCGCCGGGTCAATTTTCCCGGATGGTATTCAGAAATTGCGGCAGTACAACCGCCGATACTTATTATGTAGATCAGGTTACTGTGACTGCAAGCGACATTCCGGGGTTGGTCTACAACAGCGGTACAGATAAATCCAACAGCACTTCAGGTCGCTTAACCGGGAGAACATGCCCGACTTTATACTATATTTCCCTGCCTATTGGCTGGACGCCGGCCAAAAAGTGGCCGATTTTTATGTACAATATCCGCGATGGATGGGATGGGGCAGCCCCGAATGACGGGCCTCAGATTTTTGCCCAAAAGCGCGGAAACATGCCATTTATAATTGTTTCGGTGAAAACAAAAAGTATTGTAGGCACTACCAATGGCTATCCTCAGAATGTGCTGGATTATTGCGGTGCCACATCCGACCAGTTGTTTGACGAAATAGCGGTCATTGAGCTGTTCAAGCAGATAAAGGAAGATTACAACGGGGAAGATAAGTTTTACTGGGATGGTTTCTCAGCAAGTGGCCATGCATTCTGGCCTTTGGTGATGTGGCGCCCCGAGTATATCGCGGCAGCCTGCTGTTCTGCATGCAATTATCTGGGTACTGGCGGCCCCGATCCGGCTGATTTGGGACGGGGGATGACAAGCAAGGGAGTCTCAAATGCGCCCGAGCGAATCAATCTTCCAGTTAAGCAGTACACAGGCGCCAATGATGCTGTTGCTGAAATCGGGGTGACTACCGGTAAGGGAATGTGGCAACAGTTTATGAATGCCAAAGCAACCTGCGAGGCGCATGGCTACGCGAATGTTAGCCTCGATATCTTACCAGGAGTTGGTCATCAGATTCACTTTGATGCAGAATTGGCCTATTTCTATGCGCATTATTTGTCGACCCATCCGGTGCAGTAGCCATATCAGATCAATTTACGTCTACGAGAAAAAAGATGCAATTTTTCTTACTGCACTGTTGTAGGATATTTAGTAAACTTGAATTTAACAGAGCGCGGGGTGAAAGCAAATCAACGCTCCATAATGATTTTTGGTTGCCCGCCAGGGCATCAAGTTCAATAGAATGAATATCTTAGATTAGCCCGTTTCCCCGGATGGGGATATACAATAAATCGGTTCAGATATCGATTTTGAAATAGGTGTTTATTCAATTTCTTTCAAAACATACCTTGGATCAAATTCAACATCAAATAATTTGAGAAATTGTAGATATTCTTCTCTAAATGATTGTTTGTGATGGTGATTTTCCTGCGTTTCGATATAATGGATCAACTGTGGAATTTGAGATTTACCGTACGAAAAAGCGCCGAATCCCTCTTGCCAGGAGAACCTTCCTGCAACCAGATGTTCATTGTTAATCCACAACGATGAACTTCTTTTTAGATGATACATTAAATCTGATGGGGATTGTTTCGGGTTCATACTAACCAATAAATGCAAATGATTTGAAGTGCCATTTATGGAATACATACGATGATGATGGTTTTCAACGATTCCGATAAGGTACTGATACAATTCATCTTTCCAGTCATGCTGGATCAGTGATATCCTGTTTTGAACAGCAAAAATATAGTGAATATACAATTGACTATAGGTGTCAGGCATTTTATTTAGATTTAGTTCTTATAAATTTAACCAAAATTTCAATAAAAGAAGAATATCATTTTGGAATAAATTTTCTGATATAGCCGTTATTGTCTCTGATAAGAAATTGGAAATTTATCCCCTGCGGGGAAACGGTTATATGAACGAAATTTTTTCTATTGAACTTGATGCCCTGGCGGGCAAACAGAAAAGTAACATAAAGTACTTTTTTATTGCAAATAAAAGACTAAAAGCCACTTGCACATCTGGAGATATTTCCTTACTTTTGTCCCCAATTAATACCGAACTGTTGTGATCGAACACGAATCCTGCGGAGCGGTCATTGTATAATTCATAAAACAATAAGTTATGTATTTGAATCCTGAGATTAAAAAGACATTTTTTGAGAAGTATGGCAAGAGCGCTACCGACACCGGTACCTCAGAAGGACAAATCGCCCTTTTCTCACACCGCATCAACCACCTGACAGAGCACCTGAAAGCCAACAAAAAAGATTTCAGTACCCAACGTGCCCTGATCTCCATGGTAGGCAAACGTCGTTCTTTGCTCGATTATCTGAAGCGCAAAGACATTGAACGCTATCGTACCATCATCAAGGAATTAAATCTTCGTAAATAAGCGAACAACCTCAAAAGGCAATTTTCGGATTGCCTTTTTTGCATCTTTTAATTCTGTTCATCCCCTCTTTTTTAGAATAACAATTTAATTGGTTACGATATATGTACAAAGCTATAAATAAGACTATTGATCTGGGCGATGGCCGTACAATCCAGATTGAGACCGGTAAACTGGCCAAGCAGGCCGACGGTGCAGTTGTGGTAAAAATGGGTGATACCATGTTGCTTGCGACTGTTGTATCGGCTAATGAAGCAGCTGCCAACGTTGACTTCATGCCGCTTTCGGTCGATTACCGCGAGAAATTTTCTGCTGCAGGCAGATTCCCTGGCGGGTTCATGAAAAGGGAAGCTCGTCCATCGGATGATGAGATTCTGATCGCCCGTCTGGTCGACCGGGCTTTGCGTCCGCTTTTTCCTGATGATTACCATGCAGAAACTGCAGTAATGATCACGTTGATTTCTTCGGGCAAGAACGAAATGCCGGATTCACTGGCAGGATTGGCTGCTTCCGCGGCGATCGCCGTATCAAACGTTCCGTTCAACGGCCCTATTTCTGAAGTTCGCGTAGCCCGTATCAAAGGGAATTTCGTCATCAACCCATCAGCAGAACAACTGGCTGAAGCCGATATCGATATCATGGTTGGTGCATCGTACGACAACATCATGATGGTCGAAGGCGAAATGGATGAGGTTTCTGAAGAAGAGATGCTCGAAGCCATTAAGATTGCCCACGACAACATCAAGATTCACTGCAAGATTCAGGAAGAACTCGCCGCAGAAGTAGGTGTAGTGAAACGCACCTATTGCCACGAAGAGAACGACGAAGCGCTTCGCGACGAAGTATGGAAGGGCACCTATGACAAAGTATACAAAGTTGCCCGCTCCCTGATCAACGACAAACACCTGCGCTACGACTCTTTCGCTCAAATTAAGGAGGAGTTTACGACGGCATACAGCGAAGGCAAAGAAGCCGGTGATGTCAACAAGACTTTGATCGGAAAATATTACCACGATGTAGAGAAAGAGGCCATGCGCCGTATGATCCTCGACGAAGGCGTTCGCCTCGATGGTCGTTCAACTACTGATATTCGTGCCATCTGGGGCGAGGTCGATTACCTGCCGGGATCTCACGGATCGTCCATTTTCACCCGCGGCGAAACTCAATCCTTGAGCAGCGTTACGCTGGGTACCAAGATGGATGAGAAAATCATCGACAACGTTACGTTCAAAGGCAAAGAGCGCTTCTTGCTGCATTACAACTTTCCACCTTTCAGCACGGGTGAATCCAAAACCCCCAGAGGCCTTTCCCGCCGCGAAATTGGTCACGGAAACCTTGCGCATCGTGCATTGAAAAGAATGATCCCTGAGGGATTCCCTTACATCGTCCGTATCGTATCTGATATTCTGGAGTCCAACGGTTCTTCTTCCATGGCCACAGTCTGTGCCGGAACGATGGCCATGCTGGATGCCGGTATCAACATGAAACGTCCTGTTTCGGGTATTGCAATGGGTCTGATCACCGACAAAAAGTCAGATAAATTTGCGGTCCTTTCAGATATTCTCGGAGACGAAGATCACCTTGGTGACATGGACTTCAAGGTTACCGGAACCGAAAAGGGAATCACCGCTACACAGATGGATATCAAGGTCGACGGACTGTCGTATGAGGTGCTTTCAAAAGCGTTGACCCAGGCAAAACAAGGTCGCGAGTACATCATGGGAAAAATTTTGGAAGTGATCAGCATTCCGCGTGAAGATTACAAACCAAACGTTCCACGTATCGTGAAGATGACCATTCCGAAGGATATGATCGGTCCTGTTATTGGTCCCGGCGGAAAGATTATCCAACAGATCCAGGCGGATACGAAAGCCACCATCGCCATCGAAGAGATCGACGACATGGGTTATGTTGAAATCAGCGCTCCTGATAAGTCATCCATTGATGCAGCAGTTGCGCGTATCCGTGCCATCGTTGCTCTTCCCGAGCCGGGTGAGGTGTACGAAGGGAAGGTGAAATCGATCGTTCAGTTCGGCGCATTTATTGAAATTATGCCCGGCAAGGAAGGTTTGCTTCACGTTTCTGAGTTTGACTGGAAAAGGATCGACAAACCCGAAGATGTACTCAGTGTTGGTGACATCGTAAAGGTTAAATTACTTGAAGTTGAGCAACGCACCGGAAAACTGAAACTTTCCATGAAAGCCCTGATGCCAAAACCGGAGGGTTTTGTCGAAAGGGAACAGGGACGGGGAGATCGTGATCACGGACGTGGTGACAGGGATTTCGGACGCGGAGAGAGGCCACCTCATCACAGTGACGAGCACAAAGCCCCGACACACAGTCATTCGCTCAAAAAACCGAATCAGGAATAAAAAATTTCTACCATAAGTTTTAAATGCCCGTTAACAGCGGGCATTTTTATTTTACTTTTAGGGATTCAACCGTAGAATCTCAAGTAGGATGATGAACCATGATTTTCTGGTAATTGAGGGGAATATCGGCGCAGGTAAAACAACTTTTGCCAGGATGCTGAGCGAAGAATTTGATGCCAAACTGATTCTTGAGCAGTTTGCTGAAAATCCCTTTCTGCCCAAATTTTACAGCGATCCGGAAAAGTACTCTTTCCCGCTGGAACTCTCGTTTTTGGCCGAAAGGTACGGCCAGCTGAAGAAGGATCTGGCAAACAGGGACCTGTTTCACCAGCACACCATTGCAGATTATTACTTCATGAAATCGCTTATCTTCGCCCAGAATACTCTGGCGCCGGATGAATACAACCTCTATCGAAATTTCTTTGATATCATCTACGAAAGGCTGCCGAAGCCTGATCTGTTTGTTTACCTGCATCTGTCGGAAGAGTTGCTGATCGTCAATATCAGGAAGCGGGGCAGGGACTACGAACAGTCTATCGAAGTTGCGTACCTTAAAAAAATCAGGGAAGGTTATTTTACATTTTTCTCACAGCAGGATGATTTTCCGGTTTTGATCGTCGATACATCCGCAATTGATTTTGTGGCTTCCGGTGATCACTACAGGATGCTTCGGGATTTGGTGACCAGGCCCATCGACTGGAGAGGTATCCGAAGGGAAATATTGCAGCCGGATATTAACAATTAACATATATTCACTATTTTCTAAAGCGAAAAACATTATTTTTATACGCTTAAATCTCAAATTATCAATTACAACTATTATTTAATTAAGGTCATTTTTATGAAGAAATTTAGTTTGATCGTACCGCTGCTTTTAGTATCCGGTGCTCTTGTTATCAGCGGATGTTCATCATTGAAAAAGATGCAGAAGAATGCTGGTTCTGTGACTTATACCGTAGTTCCTGAAGTGCTTGAAACGCATGCGGGTAAAATTGATGCAACCATCCAAAACCAGTATCCTGCCAAATATTTTGCGCCAAAAGTCACACTGATTGTTACTCCTGTGTTGAAATACAGTGGCGGCGAAACAGCTTTGACACCTTATATTGTTCAAGGCGAAAAGGTGAAAGCCAACAACAAGGTTATTCCAAATCAGGCTGGCGGAAGTGTCACTTACAAAGGTTCGTTACCCTATAACAAAGAGATGCAGCGTTCAGATCTTGAACTTCGCATCAAAGGATCACAAGGATCAAAATCGATTGATTTCAAAACTGTTACAGTAGCTAAAGGGGTGATTGCAACCTCCACGCTGGTCGATAACAGTCCGCTTGGCATTAAAGGCTGGCAGAAAAAGGCCAATACAACTGGTATTTATGATCCTACATTGGATAAATATCAAAGAATTGTTCCGGATGCATACATGGCCGACCTGGTTTATCTGATCAACAGTGCGGAAGTAAGGACAAAGGAGTTGTCCAAAGCTGAAATTGCCCACCTGAACAAATACATCGTTGATGCCTACAATTCTGGAAACAAAGAGCTAAAAGGCGTTGAGGTATCTGCTTACGCTTCACCGGATGGTACAATGGACCTGAATTCCAAACTTGCCGGAAAACGTGAGGGTTCAGCCACGGGTGTGGTTGACAATGATCTTAAAAAAAGCAAGGTAAAGACGGATGTAACCTCCAAAAACACTCCCGAAGACTGGGAAGGTTTCAAAGCCTTGATGGAGAAATCCAATATCCAGGATAAGGATTTGATTCTTCGCGTATTGGCCATGTATTCTGACCCGGAGGTTCGCGAGCGCGAAATCAAAAACCTTTCGTCTGCCTTTACAAAAGTTGCCGATGAAATACTGCCACAGTTGCGACGCGCAAAAATTACAGCCAATGTTAATTTGGTTGGTAAGACAGATGCCGAAATTGCCCGTCTGGCAGATTCCGATCCCTCCAAATTGAACCAGGCAGAGTTGCTTTACGCTGCCACCCTTACCAATGATCCTGCCAAACAAAAGGCCATCTATACCAGCTTCACCAAAACCTATTCAGACGACTGGAGAGGATTCAACAACCTTGGTTTTGTCCAAATGAACGATGGTGATTTTGCTGCTGCCGGAAATAATTTCCAGAAAGCAGACCAGTTGGATCCAAAAAATCCGATCGTTCAAAACAACCTCGGTTGCGTGGCATTGAAAAACGGTGATTATGCCAAAGCCGAAATTCTTTTCGGTGCAGCTACTGGCGCAGGGAAAGAGGTAAGGGAAAACATGGGTATCCTGAAAATTAAACAGGGAGATTACGACACTGCCCTGAAATATCTGGGCGAACAGTCTACCTCTTATGCCAACCGTGGGCTTGCCCAACTGCTGAATGGCGACAACAATGGCGCCCTGAAAACATTGAATTCGGCTCCAGTCGAATCAGGACGTATCGCCTATTTGAAGGCAATTGTGTACGCCCGTACCGGCAAAACCAGCCAGATGTATGAAGCATTGGTTAATTCATTTAAAAAGGATCCGGCCTACAAAGCGATCGCCCAGAATGATCGGGAATTTGACAAATATGCCAATGATCAAAATTTCAAGCTTCTTTTCTAGTAAGAGATTTGAGATTGAAATAAATAGAGAGAGGCATCCTGCGGGGTGCCTCTCTCTATTTATTTCAATTCCCCAACTGGTACATCAACCTCTTTAGCTCAATCTCCGAAATTTTAGCCGCAAATTTTAGATTAATCAACTGGTATCCTGTCAATTCATAGCTGGATTGGGCCGCTTTGACATCCAGGATGGTAGCCTGGTTGACCTGGAAGCGCTGCATCACCACATAGATCAATTTGCGGGAAAACTCGATGGTTTTGAGCTGCGATTCCAGTTGTTGGAGGGTTGTGCTGTACGATTGATACGTTTTTACCGCATCCGCAGTTAGCAGATTGAGCAGGTTTTCCTGCTGCAGTCTGGCATTGTTGAGGTTGTAATGTGCAACATCCTTTTGAATTTTATAGGCATTCCCGTTATAGATAGGTATTTGCATGGTTAAACCAGCATAGGGGCCGTAGTTCTGGTTCAGCAGGGTCAGTCCGGCATCACTCTCGCTGCGGTTCAGGTTGTAACCGGTATTGACCCGCAAGGAGGGATATCGCAGTGCGGAGACCTCCTTTACGAGCTGCTCGTTGATTTTAATCTGCTGTTCTGCAGCTAGATACTGTGGATTTTGCTCGAGGAAGTTGAGAATTGAATTCAGCTGGATCGAATGGTCAACGGTAATGCTGTCATCAACCAAATAGGGATAATACTTTTTCTTGCTCATCAGTTGCAGCAAGTCCATCTTGGTTTGGTCGACCACCAATTGCTGGGATCTTAACTGTTGCTGCGCACTGTTGAGGTCGATCAGGGCCTGCAGATAGTCGGCATCGTTGGCCATGCCCACATTTTTTCTTTCGGTGATGATATCCAGTTTCTTCTGCGAAACATCCACCGAAGTCTGGAGAATTTTGTAATACTCCTTCTGG
>JAVHPO010000276.1:0-2338 GCA_036170635.1 Prolixibacteraceae bacterium
GTCATGGACATGGCCGTGGCGTTGCGCCCTTTGGGCCCGGCTGGGCGAAGGGGAACGGGCCGGCATCATGGTTCGTGGATTACTAACCTACAATACCTTACCCAACCTATTCTGCAATCATCCACCCTTTCAACTAGACGGAAATTTCGGGATTCCGGCAGCCATGGCGGAAATGCTGATGCAGAGCCATGCAGGCGAAATTCAGTTGTTGCCTGCCATTCCCAAAAGCTGGGCTGCGAAAGGTTCCTTTTCCGGTCTTCGGGCCAGAGGTGGGTACCTGGTAGATTGCAGCTGGAGTGAAGGTATTATAACCAGCTATAGAATAAGCTCAGCCGCTCCAAAAAAAGTGAAAGTAAGGGTAAACGGGGAGATAAAAGAGATAGATACAACGGTCGTTTCGCGCCTTGGACACCTTGATCGTTTAAAAAAGAGCTAAATTCGTCCACTTAACAGAATAGAATGATCGAAATTTGTGCCTTGGCATCAGGAAGCAATGGGAATTGCTACTACATTGGCAATAACCAGGAGGCTGTACTAATAGATGCGGGCCTCTCTTTCAAGCAGATTCTTAAACGGATGGAGACCAAAACGCTTGACCCAAAGAGAATCAAAGCGCTTTTCATTACCCATGAGCATGGCGACCATGTTCGCGGAGCCAGGGTTACAGGGAAAAAATTAGACGTTCCGGTTTACATGACTGAGGGGACTTTTAATGCTGCCTTCCGTATGTGGAAGCCTATCTCCTATCTTGCCGTTCGGGATAATGATCCTGTGAATATTGGTTCACTCACCATTTTCCCCATCTCAAAAAACCACGATGCGGCAGAACCAACCTCTTTCAGGGTTGAATACAATGGCCTGAACATAGGCGTTTTCACGGATATTGGATCGCCATGCGACAATGTTAAAAATCATCTAAAGCAATGCCATGCGCTCTTTTTGGAGACGAACTACGACTACAAAATGTTGAAAGAGGGGCCTTATCCCTATCACCTCAAAGTTCGGATCGACTCCACGGTTGGCCATCTTTCCAACCTTCAGGCTTTTGAATTACTGAAGGAACATGCCCATCCCGAATTGCGATGTGTCTTTCTGAGCCACTTGTCGGCCGAAAACAACAGACCTGAACTAGCCCTCAACGAGTTCAAATCCCTGGCAGATAAATACCAGATCAAACTGACTGACAGGTTTGCCGCAAGCGAGATTTATATTTTGGAATAGGTCACATAGAGAAAATTTAGAAACTGTTTATATTTTGATTATCCCATACTATTGGGAGCCTCCTTTGTGAAACCTTAGTGTTTTTAGTGTCTTTGTGGCAGAAAAGAAATAGCCACTAAGTCTCAAAGACACCAAGGTTTCACAAAGAATTTAAACTGAAAAAAGAAATTGTAAAACTTAAACAGCCTAAAAAAATATCTGACGGTTCATTAGTCTCAACATTTCAAACATTTCAAACATTTCAAACATTTCAAACATTTAGTCAACTCTATCTAATATCCTTTTTTCTGCTCCAAAAATATTGTACCTTTTCCATCTGAACAACAAACCCATTCAAAATGAAAAAAATCGCCTTGCTAATGCTTGTTATGCCCTTTATATTCGGCTCTTTCGCCCCGGAAGAGAAAAAATCTGTGGTGGGTGAGAATCCGCTGATGAAACCATTTACAACGCCATTTCAGGTTCCTCCTTTCGGTGAAATCGCATTGGAACATTATGTGCCTGCCATAGATGCAGGAATCAAAGCCAACCTGGCCGAAATTGATGTCATTGTCAACAATCCTGCGGCTCCCGATTTCAAAAATACAATCTTGGCTTATGATATTGCCGGAGATCAGCTATCCGTGGCTACACGCATATTCTCCAATCTGAACGGTGCGAATACCAATCCAGCCATGCAGAAGCTGGCGCGTGAGATTACGCCAAAAATGACGCGACACCGCGACAATATATCATTGAATCCCAAACTTTTCCAACGGGTGAAAGCCGTTTACGAAAAGAGGAACGAAATGGGGTTGGATGCCCAGCAAATTAGGGTTACGGAAAAATACTACAAGGATTTTGAACGTAACGGGGCCAATCTGTCGCCCGAAAATCAAACCAGGCTTCGTCAGATTAATGAAGAGTTATCTAAAACAGTTCTTCAATTTGGCGAAAACCTTCTGGCCGAGACAAACAAAAACTTCAAAATGGTGGTGGATAAAAAGGCGGATCTTTCCGGGCTACCCGAAGATGTGATTGATGCAGCCGCCATTGAAGCGAAGAAAGACAGCCTGCCGGGCAAATGGGAGTTCACCCTTGCCAAACCAAGCATGCTGCCGTTTCTTACCTATGCCAA
>JAVHPO010000277.1:0-2336 GCA_036170635.1 Prolixibacteraceae bacterium
TTATTACCAAATTTTTCCAAAGTTTCGAACTTTAGACATTAACTTTTCCAAAGTTGCAAACTTTTACCAAACTTTTCCAAAGTTTCGAACTTAAGTTATTAATTTTTACAGAGTTTCGAACTTTGGAAAAGTTAATAACTAATTTAATCCAGCTTCAGAACGGCGAGGAAAGCCTTCTGCGGTACTTCCACGTTGCCAATCTGCTTCATCCGCTTCTTTCCCTTTTTCTGCTTGTCGAGCAGTTTCCGCTTTCGCGTGATATCGCCGCCATAACATTTGGCGGTCACATCTTTACGAACCGCTTTCACGGTTTCCCTTGAGATGATCTTGGCGCCAATGGCTCCCTGAATCGCGACATCGTATTGCTGTCTTGGAATTAGTTCCTTCAGCTTTTCACAAATTTTCCTACCGAAATTATAGGCATTATCGACATGCAAAAGTGTCGAAAGTGCATCAACCGGTTCACTGTTCAGCAAAATATCCAGCTTCACAAGTTTGGCGGGGCGGTAGCCAGTAATATGGTAATCAAAAGAGGCATAGCCCTTTGAGATACTCTTCAGTTTGTCGTAAAAGTCAATCACAATCTCTCCAAGTGGCATATCGAAGGTGAGTTCGGCCCTGTCGGCAGTGAGGTAATTCTGCTTTGTCATCATCCCGCGCTTCTCCAGGCACAAAGTCATGATAGAGCCGATGTATTCGGACCGGGTGATGATTTGCGCCTGAATGAAAGGCTCTTCGATCTGCTCGATCAATGTAGATTCAGGCAATCCTGCCGGATTGTAAACCTCGAAGACTTCACCGGCCCGGGTGGTAACCATGTAGGAGACGTTCGGCACCGTGGTGATCACATTCATGTCGAACTCGCGGTCGAGCCGCTCCTGTACAATCTCCATGTGAAGCAGTCCAAGGAAGCCGCACCTGAACCCGAAGCCCAGCGCCATCGATGATTCGGGCACGTAGGTAAGGGAGGCATCGTTTAACTGCAATTTCTCCATCGCATTGCGAAGATCTTCATAGTCCTCACTGTCAATGGGATAGACTCCGGCAAAAACCATCGGCTTCACATCTTCAAAACCGGAGATAGCTATTGCAGGGTTTATCACCTGCGTGATCGTATCCCCAACCTTGATCTCTTTGGCGGTTTTGATGCCGCAAATGATGTAGCCTACATCACCTGCACTCAATTCATCACGGATCTCAAGACCCATTTTCAGCACACCAACTTCGTCGACATAATATTGCTTATCGGCAGCCACAAATTTAACCTGATCGCCTTTCCGTACAGTGCCATTGGCAACTTTAAAATAGGCAATCACACCGCGAAACTGATTGAATACCGAGTCAAAAATCAGTGCCTGCAGTGGCGCTTCCGGATCTCCTTCCGGAGCAGGTATATCTGTCAGAATACGTTCGAGTATCTCCGCAACACCGTCGCCTGTTTTTCCGGATGCCCGGATGATGGTCGACCTTTTGCAACCGATCAGTTCGATGATCTGGTCTTCGACAACCTCCGGCATGGCATTGGGCAGGTCCATTTTGTTCATGATCGGAATGATCTCGAGGTCGTGCTCAATGGCCAGATAAAGGTTCGAGATGGTTTGGGCCTGAATGCCCTGCGTCGCATCAATGATGAGCAACGCACCTTCGCAGGCCGCGATCGAACGCGACACTTCGTACGAAAAGTCGACATGCCCCGGGGTATCGATCAGGTTCAGCAGGTATTTTTCCTTGTTGTGGATGTACTCCATCTGAATCGCGTGACTCTTGATGGTGATACCCCGCTCCCTCTCCAGATCCATGTTGTCTAACACCTGTGCCTCCATGTCGCGTCCGCTGATCGTGGAAGTCAATTCCAGCAGTCGATCGGCCAGCGTGCTTTTCCCATGGTCAATGTGGGCAATGATGCAAAAATTCCGGGTGTTATTTCTGTCTGACATATCTTATATACTTGATAATCTGTATTTCAACTCAATATTTGTGGCTGCAAAGATACGCAAAAATTTGATAGCTGAATTTTGTACAGTTACTATCCGGGTATCCTTGCTGCAATACATCAATGATTTGGAATAGAATAGTTCTTACCCGAAATCCTTCCAC
The DNA here is from genome assembly GCA_036170635.1 of Prolixibacteraceae bacterium. GTDB lineage: Bacteria > Bacteroidota > Bacteroidia > Bacteroidales > Prolixibacteraceae > CAINVV01. Next base: position 2,098 of record JAVHPO010000277.1, read on the forward strand.
GCTTTTACTAAACCATGGGAGGTTTGCAAAGTCTTATCACCTGCATATACGGCAAAACATTGTTCAGGTGTTGCGCCGGAAAGCTTGGCCCATTTGCTAATACCCTTGAAGTAATCTTGAGCATAGGTAGCTCCTGATTTTATTTCGTAAGCATTTTGTTTATTCCCGGTTGTTTCGAGCAAATCAACTTCGTTTCCTGTGCTATCGCGCCAAAAGGTCAACGAGGGTTCCACTCCTTT
>JAVHPO010000278.1:0-11853 GCA_036170635.1 Prolixibacteraceae bacterium
CGCCGAGATTTTGTTTTCTACTAAGGTTAAGAATTTGAAAAATAAGGTTTTATATGATGTTACTTTACTCGAATACAATGCCTAATTTTCACATTTTCCAATTTTCACATTTCCCATATCACAGCCTATCGATCACCATTAGTAAATTTGCCCGTTGCTCTCAATAATGTTCAGCATTTTGATGGTGGCCTTGATAGCCGCTGCAGTCTGATCGGGATCCAGTCCGCGTGTTTTGAATTCACGGTTCAGGTTCCAGGTGATCAGGGTCTCAACCAAAGCGTCCGTTCTTCCTCCGGGAGGAATGGTGACGGTATAGTTGACCAGCACGGGCAGTTGCTTGTCAAGTTTGAAGTATATTTGTCTGAGCGCGTTCATAAAGGCATCGTATTGACCATCTCCCGAACTTGCCTCTTCGTAAAGAATCCCGTTCATCTCGATACAAACAGTCGCCATCGGGCGCATCCCAAGCGCATGGGAGATAGCGTAGTTTTTTAGGGTGATCCGTTCGAAAATAGATTCACTTTTCAACACGTCCGAAAGGATGTAAGGAAGATCCTCAGATGTAACCGTCTCTTTCTTGTCGGCAAGCTCAATCACCTTGTCTGTGACCCTTTTGAGATTGTCGGTATCCAGCCGTATGCCCATCTCTTCGAGATTTTTGGCGATATTGGCCTTACCAGAAGTTTTACCTAGCGCATATTTCCGGGTACGGCCAAATCGTTCCGGCAGCAGATCGTTGTAATAGAGGTTGTCTTTGTTGTCGCCATCGGCGTGTATGCCACTGCACTGGGTGAAAACGTTCTCGCCGATGATGGGCTTGTTGCCGGAGATGTGGATGCCGGAGAAGGTCTCCACCAGACGGCTCACCATGTTCAGCTTGCGCTCGTTGATCGAATTGGACATCTTCAAATGGTCGTTCATCAATGCCACAACGCTCGAGAGGGGGGCATTTCCTGCCCTTTCACCCAGTCCGTTGATGGTAGTATGAACGGTTCTTATGCCGGCACGCAATGCTGCATCGACATTGGCAACAGCCAGATCGTAGTCGTTGTGGGCATGAAAATCGAAATGGAGCGTTGGAAAGTCGCGCATCATGATGGTGCAAAACTCAAAAGTCTCTGTAGGGTTGAGGATTCCAAGCGTATCGGGAAGCATTAACCTCTTGATGGGCTCGTTTTTAAGACCTTCCAGCATGAAATGAACATACTCCGGCGAATTGCGCATGCCGTTCGACCAGTCTTCCAGGTATAGGTTGACCGAAATATTCATCTCCCGCGCCAGGGCGATCGCCTTTTTGAGGTCTGCCAGGTGTTGCTCCGGACTCTTCTTCAGCTGTTGGGTGACATGGCGCAGGGATCCTTTACCAAGAAGGTTGATCACTTTGCCTCCCGCTCTGGCGATCCAGTCGAGGGAGGTGGTTCCATCCACGAAGCCAAGAATCTCGATTTTGTCGTGATACTCAGTTCCGCGGGCCCAATCCATTACCTTTCTGGCGCCAAGCATCTCCCCGTCGGATACACGTGCGGAAGCAATCTCAAGGTAATCAACCTTGACCTCTTCCAGCAGAATCTTGGCGATGTTCAGCTTCTCAGCATCCGAAAAGGATACCCCGGAGGTCTGTTCGCCATCCCTCAGGGTCGTATCCATGATGTAAACTTTGTTCTTCATCGAAATAGTTAAGTAGTTGACAATTTCTTACTATCTATTCCTTTGTGAATCCTTTGTGTTTTCCTTTGAGTCCTTCGTGGTAAGATTTTAAGCTTTTACCACGAAGGTGTCACAAAGGGTTGCACAAAGTCGCACAAAGGATCAATTTTGGTTCATATTCATTTCGCTTCGAAGACTTCTATCTCTTTCTTGAGACTGAGCAGGTAATCAATGTCGTCGTACCCTTTCAGGAGGCACTCTTTTTTATATGGGTTGATATCGAATTTGAATTCTGTTCCCAGGCTGTTGTTCCGGATGGTCTGAGTCTCCAGATCCACCTCAAAAGTGGCCAAGGGATTTTTTTCGATGGTCTCAAACATTCCTGACAGGAAATCTTCCGGTACCTGGATCGGCAACAGCCCGTTGTTGAGGACGTTGCCCTTGAAGATATCGGCAAAGAAGCTGGAAACAACGACCCTGAAACCAAAGTCATAAACCGACCATGCGGCATGTTCGCGGCTTGAGCCACTGCCAAAATTCTTTCCGGCCACCAGAATGGTCCCTGAATATTTTGGATTGTTCAGGACGAAATCAGGGTTGGGTGTGCCATCCTTCTTGTACCGCCAATCGCGGAACAAATTGTCGCCAAATCCTTTGCGCTCAACCGCCTTCAGGAACCTGGCAGGGATGATCTGGTCCGTATCCACATTCTCGATGGGAAGAGGGATAGCAGAACTCACTATCTTAATAAACTTTTCAATCATAATCATTTGACAATTTATAGAAGGATAAAGGATAAAGGATAAAGGTTAAAGTGAACCCCATCCTACCTTTTATACTTCATTTTTCTACAATGCTTTTCAAACTTTATCCTTTTTACTTTATCCTTTATCCTTTGGAATTACTCCCTCGGGTCAGAAATCACTCCACTCACAGCTGCTGCCGCGGCCATCAAAGGACTGGCCAGCATGGTGCGGGCGCCGGGTCCCTGGCGGCCTTCGAAGTTGCGGTTCGAGGTGGAGACAGCATACTTACCTTCCGGGATTTTGTCGTCGTTCATGGCCAGACAAGCCGAACATCCGGGTTGGCGGAGCGCGAAGCCTGCCGATTCCATGATCTCAACCAGTCCCTCTTCGCGGATTTGCTGCTCTACCTGTTTTGAGCCGGGAACGATCCAGGCGGTAACCCAGGATGCTTTTTTCTTGCCCTTGATGTAGTTGGCAAATTGCCTGAAGTCTTCGATTCGTCCATTGGTACAACTGCCAATGAAGACGTAGTCGATTTTCTTCCCTTTCAGCTTTTCACCAGGTTTGAAACCCATGTAATCGAGTGATTTAAGGAAAGTTGCACGGTCGCTGCCTGTCAGGTCATCCCCGGTAGGGATAGCACCTTCAACTCCTACACCCATTCCGGGATTGGTGCCATAGGTGATCATGGGAGTGATATCGGCTGCGTCAAAGGTGTACTCGGTATCGAAAACAGCAGTTTCGTCTGTCTTGAGTTTTTTCCACTCTGCTACTTTTTGATCCCATGCAGCACCTTTCGGAGCCTCTTCGCGACCCATCAAATAGACAAAAGTAGTCTCATCGGGGGCGATCATCCCGCCGCGGGCGCCACATTCGATGCTCATGTTGCAGAGGGTCATCCGGGCCTCCATGGAGAGGGAGCGGATGGCTGATCCTGCAAATTCGATGAAGTGACCGGTACCTCCAGATGTGGTGATTTTGGCAATGACATAGAGTGCGATGTCCTTCGATGTGACATTCTTGCCCAATGTTCCTTCGACATTGATCCTCATCTTTTTGGGTTTGGGCTGGAGGATGCATTGACTGGCAAAGACCATCTCCACCTCGCTGGTGCCAATACCAAAAGCAATGGCTCCAAAGGCCCCGTGGGTAGAGGTGTGGCTGTCACCACAGACAATGGTCATACCGGGTTGGGTGATACCCAGCTCGGGACCGATGATGTGCACGATGCCATGCCATTTGTGGCTCAGACCGTACAATGGGATTTTGTGACGCGCACAATTGGCAGTGAGGGTTTCAACCTGCTTGCGGGAGAGTTCCTCGCGGATCGGCAGATGTTGTTCGATGGTGGGTACGTTGTGGTCGGGTGTTGCCACCGTATTTTGCGGACGGAAGACGGTCAATCCGCGGCTTTCCAATCCTGAAAATGCAACAGGACTGGTAACCTCGTGGATGAAATGCCTGTCGATGTACAATACGGAGGGACCTCCTTCGATTTTGTTCACCACATGGGCATCCCAGATCTTGTCAAATAATGTTGTTGGTTCCAAAATATTATTATTTTACGTCAGTAACTATTTCACTGTTTCCAATTTTGTTGATGGCGTCCAGAAATGCCTCAACAGATGCGGTGATGATGTCGGTATTGGCGCCGAAACCATTGAATACAGTTCCTTCATGTTCGACTTGCATGTGCACCTTGCCAATGTCGTCGCTCCCTTTGTTGATGGCCTGGATCAGGAACTCCTGAAGGGTCACCTTGCGGTGGATGATGGCCTTGACAGCTTTGATGGCTGCATCGACAGGACCATTCCCTGATTCGGTAGCCGTAAATTTCTCTCCGGCAATATCCAGTCGCAGGGTCGCCATGGGAACGAGGTTTTTACCTGTTACCACCTGCAAAAAGTCGAGCTTGATGCGGCGTTCGCCATGGCCAAGTTCGCCAACCAATACCAAAAGGTCGTCCTCCTTGATATCTTTTTTCTTGTCGGCCATTACCAGAAAATCCTGGTAAACTTCGTCGAGTTTCCCTTTCCCAAGTTTAACACCCAGCATATCCAGGTGGTGCTTCAAGGCTGCGCGTCCGCTGCGGGCGGTCAGTACAATTGAAGATTCGTTGATGCCAACCTCAACCGGATCGATAATCTCGTAATTTTCGCGGTTTTTCAAAACGCCATCCTGGTGGATGCCGCTCGAATGGGCAAAAGCGTTACGGCCAACAATGGCCTTGTTGGGCTGAACCGGCATGTTCATCAGGCTGGAGACGAGTTTGCTGGTCTTGTAGATATTTTTGGTGTTGATGTTGGTGTACAGATCCAGCTCCTTGTGCGAACGAAGGATCATCACCACCTCTTCGAGTGAGGTGTTTCCGGCCCGTTCGCCAATCCCGTTGATGGTCACCTCTACCTGGCGGGCCCCGTTCATCACTCCGGCGATGGTATTGGCCGTTGCCATTCCAAGGTCATTGTGACAATGAGTCGAGATAATAGCTTTGTGGATGTTTGGCACATTCTCCATCAGAAATTTGATCTTTTCGCCAAAATCGTAGGGGAGGCAATAGCCGGTCGTATCCGGAATGTTCACCACAGTGGCACCGGCTTTGATCACTGCTTCTATCACCCTTGCCAGGTATACATTGTCTGAACGGCCGGCATCTTCGGCATAAAACTCGACATCCTCGACGAATCTTTTGGCATATTTAACGGCTTTCACCGCTCTCTCCAAAATCTCCTCCGGATTGGAATTGAGCTTGGAGACGATGTGGTAGGGTGATGTGCCAATACCAGTGTGAATACGGCCACGCTTGGCGTATTTCAACGACTCAGCAGCCACTTCAATGTCCTTCTCCACGGCACGCGTCAAGGCGCAAATGGTGGGCCAGGTGACAGCCTTGGAGATTTCGACCACCGATTTGAAGTCGCCCGGACTCGAAATTGGAAAACCGGCTTCGATTACATCCACCCCCAGTTGCTCCAATACCTTGGCCACCTCAATCTTCTCGATCGTGTTCAGCTGGCATCCCGGCACCTGTTCGCCATCGCGCAGGGTGGTGTCAAAAATATATACTCTATTGTCCATATTGCTAATTTATATATTGTTAGTAGAACGACTTTTACTACTACATGAAAAGAAGTTAGGCGAGGGAAAGGACTAGGAGACTAGGGGACTAGGAGAGTGGTTATTATGCGTGAGTTGTGATGTGCTTTTTATGTTTTTTGATTCTGCTGGTCAGCCTAATTTTCGACCAGACTTTCATCCTTGCGCTCTCCCAGTCTCCCAGTCCCCTAGTCTTCTTAATTATTCTCCGGTCTCAACTTGCGAACAGCGGCACCTGCCCTCCACATCTCTGATTCGCGGAGTTCTTTGAGTTCTTCTTCCAGTTTGACGCGGTAGTCATCTTTGCTGTTCGAATCGATCGAGCGTTGTGCTTCGTTACCGGCAGCCACTTCTTTGTAAAGTTCTGTGAACACAGGTAAAGATGCATCCCTGAATTTCTTCCACCAGTCAAGTGCACCGCGTTGGGCAGTTGTTGAGCAGTTGGCATACATCCAGTCCATTCCGTTCTCGGCAACCAATGGCATCAAACTTTGGGTCAACTCTTCAACAGTTTCGTTGAAAGCCTCAGAAGGTGAGTGACCATTCTTGCGGAGCACTTCGTATTGTGCGGCAAAGATTCCCTGGATGGCTCCCATCAGTGTGCCACGTTCGCCGGTCAAATCCGAATAGACCTCTCTCTTGAAAGTAGTTTCGAACAAGTACCCTGATCCTACGCCAATACCAAGTGCGACAACCCGATCCCATGCTTTACCGGTTGCATCCTGGAAAATAGCATAGCTGGAGTTCAGTCCGCGACCTTGCAGAAACATTCTGCGAAGGCTGGTCCCTGATCCTTTTGGAGCTACCAGGATAACATCCACATCAGCAGGTGGGATAATGCCGGTACGTTCTTTGTAGGTGATGCCGAAACCGTGGGAGAAGTAAAGCGCTTTTCCCGGAGTCAGGTGTTTTTTGACTGTTGGCCACAAAGCGATCTGACCTGCGTCTGAGAGTAGAAACTGAAGGATCGTACCTCTTTGGCAAGCCTCTTCAATTTCGAAAAGATTTTTCCCGGGTACCCAACCATCGGCGATGGCCTTGTCCCAGGTTTTGGATGATTTTCTTTGTCCGATGATGACATTGAATCCGTTGTCGCGGAGGTTGAGCGATTGTCCAGGACCTTGCACACCATAACCAAGGATGGCGATGGTGTCGTTTTTCAATACTTCCTGTGCTTTTGCCAATGGAAACTCTGCACGGGTTACCACATTCTCTTCTGTTCCTCCAAAATTAATCTTAGCCATTTTTCTGTTTTTTTGTTTTTATAAAAAATCTGAATATTATCTTCTTATCTCTGCTTTAACATTGTTTTGTGACCTCAGAGAGGTCTAATGTTTATAGAAAGATTCCAATGCCACGTTGTGTGACCCCGGCGGGGTCAAATTTTAAAGGGATAAATTCTTTTCTATAAACATGCGAATCCTCTGGATTCAAATAATTAATTTCAACGTCACTTGATCTTCGCCTCCATCTTCGTAAAAAGCGCATCCCGTTCGCGAAGAAATTCGGAGAGTCGTTCGATGGGTGAGCGTGTGATGGCAATCCTTCCTGACCGGACGAATTGCAAAACCCCAAATTGGTTCAATCCGTCGAAGAGCGCCTGTGTCTCCTCTTTGTGCCCTGTTTTCTCAATGACGGTGTACTCTTTGGTGATCTCCAGGATCCGGGCATTGTGGTCGCGAACCATCTTCTCGATCTGATCGCTCTCCATCAGCGCCGGGGTTGGTACTTTGTAGAGCGCAATCTCCTGAAAGATCATCTCGTCATTGGTGTGGTAAAAAGCTTTCAACACATCAATCAGCTTCTCGATTTGCTTGACGATATTGACCACTTTTTCTTTCTTTTCGTTAATCACAATAGCGAATTTGGAGATTCCGGCGATAGCCGATTCAGAAACAGTCAGACTCTCAATGTTCACCTTTCTGCGGGTGAAAATGATGGTTATTCTGTTGAGCAAACCGATGTGGTTTTCGCTATATGCGGTGATGATATACTCTTGTCTCATAATATCTTTTGTCTCTGAAATGTATTATAATTCGTCTGCACTAAGTAAGCACCTCGATACTGTTCCGCCGGCCGGAACCATTGGGAATATATTGTCCTCCTGTTCGATTTTGACCTCAAGAAGGTAGGGTCCTTTGGCATCGATCATCTCTCTCATGGCCGTTTCCAGATCTTTTCTGTCGGAAACTGATGCTCCGGGCATGCCGTATGCTTCAGCCAGTTTGACAAAATCGGGGCTGGTAATTTCGGTAAAGGAATATCTTTTCTCAAAAAAGAGCTCCTGCCACTGGCGAACCATTCCAAGAAAATCGTTGTTCAGTATCACAATTTTGACTGGTAAATTCTCCTGCGAAATGGTTCCAAGTTCCTGAATAGTCATCTGGATTCCACCATCACCCACAAAGAGAATCACCTCTTTTTCGGGCGCTCCGAATTTAGCGCCCATGGCTGCTGGAAGTCCAAAACCCATGGTTCCCAATCCACCCGATGTGACCCAGGATCTGGATTGATTGAAGCGGGCATAACGGGCGGCTGCCATCTGGTTCTGTCCAACATCGGTAACAATGACCGCCTTGTTGTCGGTCAGATTGGTGGATAATCGCACTACTTCACCCATGGTCAATCCGGGTTTGGTTGGTGTTAGATCATTCACAATCACCTTGTCATGTTCTTTTTGTTTGGCCTGAAGAAATTCGTTCACCCACGAGGTGTGCTTCTTCTCTTCCACGAGCGTATTCAGTAGCCTTATTGAGTGTTTCGCATCGCCCAGGATGGCCACATCCGTTTTAATATTTTTATCGATTTCCGCAGGGTCAATTTCAATATGAATGACCTTGGCCTGTTTGGCATAGGTGTTGATGTTTCCGGTAACCCGGTCGTCAAAGCGCATTCCGACGGCAATCAAAACATCGCATTCGTTGGTCTTAATATTTGGCGCGTAGTTTCCGTGCATGCCAAGCATACCCATGTTCAGCGGATGGTCGCTCTGAAGGGCCGAAATGCCGAGCAGGGTAGATGCTGCCGGTATGCCGGTTTTTTCGATAAAGCTCAAAAGCTCTTTTTCCGCTCCTGAAAGCAGGATTCCCTGTCCGTAAATGAGGTATGGTTTTTTTGCATCATTAATCAGATCGGCCGCCTTCTTCAGAAGCTTTTTATCCGTTGGGAATTCAGGAACATAAGAGCGAATTTTGGTACACTTTTCGTACAAAAAATTAAGTTTTCCAAATTGCGCATCTTTGGTAATATCAATCAGGACTGGTCCGGGCCGGCCGGATGCAGCAATGTAAAATGCCTTGGCGATGGCCTCCGGAATTTCATCCGGACTGGTTATCTGGAAGTTCCATTTGGTAACAGGCATGGATATCCCGATTACATCAGATTCCTGGAAAGCATCGGTGCCAAGTAGCCCTGAAGTAACCTGACCAGTAATGCAAACTATTGGGGTAGAATCTATCATGGCATCGGCGATACCGGTAATAAGGTTGGTTGCTCCCGGACCGGAGGTGGCAAAACAGACGCCTACTTTGCCGGAAACACGGGCATAACCTTGCGCTGCATGTACGGCACCTTGTTCGTGGCGCACCAGTACGTGCTTCACATGGTGGCCGAAATCGTAAAGCGCATCGTAGATAGGCATGATGGCCCCACCCGGGTATCCGAAAATTGTGTCAACCCCCTCCGCAACAAGCGATCGGATCATTGCTTCCGACCCCGACATTTCAACGGGTTCTATCGGACTATTTTTTATTATTTTCTCATTTTTAGTTGTCATATCTGATCATTTATATAATAAGAATTCTATATTTTGATTCACTCTGTCACTTAGTCGTCCCCTCAACGCCCCTCGGCTTCGCTCGGGGACCCGGTCTCCCCGACTCTTATTGCCCTTCGACTCCGCTCAGGGACCGGGCTTCTCCCAGTCGTCCCAGTCGTCCTAGTCGTCCCAGTCATCCCAGTCGTCCTAGTCCAGCACCCGAATTGCCCCCATATCCGCCGAGGAGACATTTTGCGCATAGGCCTTCAACGCCCTGCTGATCTCCCGAACCCTTGCGGTTGGTTTGTAAGCCTCATTTCCGCGTGACTTTTGTTTGGAGATTCGCTCTTCCAGCACCTTGTCGCTGACGATCAACTCAATTTTCCTGCCGGGAATATCAATGACAATTTTGTCTCCGTCCTCCACCAGGGCAATTTCACCTCCAGCGGCTGCTTCGGGCGAGACATGGCCAATTGAAAGGCCGGAAGTGCCTCCGGAGAAACGCCCGTCGGTAAGAAGGGCACAAACTTTATCCAGTTTCCTTGATTTCAGGTAGGAGGTAGGATAGAGCATCTCCTGCATGCCCGGACCACCTTTTGGTCCTTCGTAGCGGATGATTACAACATCCCCTGCCTTCACTTTCCCTTCCAGGATCCCGGTGCAGGAATCTTCCTGCGATTCGAAAACCCGGGCAGTCCCTTCGAAATGGTAAACCGATGCATCAACGCCTGCTGTCTTCACGATACAACCATTTCTGGCAATGTTCCCGTACAGAACTGCCAGGCCACCCTCTTTCGAAAAAGCGCTATCCACCTCTCTGATACATCCATGCTGACGGTCCAGGTCCAATTCTGAATAATATTTCTCCTGGGAACCCATTACCAGGTTACGTCCCAGGTTTCCGGGTGCTGATGCGTACCATTTTTTCGCTTCCGAACTTTCGCCAACCCTGCGGATGTCCCATTTTTCGATGGCAGCTGCCAGGGTTGGCTCATCCACCCGTGACACATGGAGGTTCAGTAAATTTTTTCTTTCCAGTTCGCCCAAGATTCCCATGATACCTCCGGCCCTGTTTACATCCTGGATGTGGTAGGAGGAGCTGGGGGCCACTTTGCAGATGCAGGGAACATTGCGCGAAAGCTGGTCCATCTCTTTCATGGTAAAATCGACACCGGCCTCGTTGGCAATGGCCAAAAGGTGCAAAACGGTATTGGTCGATCCACCCATGGCAATATCGAGCGTCATGGCGTTCATAAATGCATCACGGGTGGCAATGGAGCGGGGCAATATGGCTTCGTTGCCATCACGGTAGTAACTGTAGGTGATTTCGACGATCCGCCTGGCGGCCTGTTCAAAAAGTCTTTTTCTGTTGGCGTGGGTCGCGACAATGGTGCCGTTCCCCGGAAGGGAGAGACCAAGCGCTTCGGTCAGGCAGTTCATGGAGTTGGCGGTAAACATACCGGAGCAGGAACCACAGGTAGGGCAGGCATCCTGCTCTACCTCCGACAAAAGCTTCTCGTCGATCAAATCATCGGCGCCCATCACCATGGCATCTACCAGGTCGTATTGCTTGCCACGGATTTCGCCGGCTTCCATCGGACCTCCGGAAACGAAGATGGACGGGATGTTCAGCCGCATGGAGGCCATCAGCATGCCGGGAGTAATTTTGTCGCAATTGGAGATGCAGATCATGGCATCCGCCTGGTGGGCATTCACCATGTACTCCACACTGTCGGCGATCAGATCGCGGGACGGCAGCGAATAAAGCATGCCGTTGTGTCCCATGGCAATCCCGTCGTCGATGGCGATGGTGTTGAACTCGGCAGCGAAGCATCCTTGGGCCTCAACCAGCCTCTTCACCATCTGACCTACCTCGTGCAGGTGGGTATGACCGGGAACGAACTGTGTGAAAGAGTTGACAATGGCAATGATCGGTTTACCGAATTGGTTCTCCTTCATGCCATTGGCGCGCCATAAACTTCTGGCTCCTGCCATTTTACGCCCCTGCGTAGATTGATTGCTTCTTAACCCTTTTTCCATAATTTATATCTTAAAAAAAGAACCTTTCTCGTTTTGTTGAGAAAGGTTCATCTATATTTTGTCATCACAAAGACTTTACCTCCTCAAACCGTACAGACGAGAATTAGAATGACCACGAGGAGGAGAATGTCAACGGAGGTTTTCATGTACTTCTTTACGCTTTAGCTGTTTTTAATGTTTCAATGAATGGTAAAACAATGATTTTTGTATATCATCCGGGACAAAAGTATCAATAAAAAATTCATGGCAAAATAAAATTGTAAGTAATCAAGGTTAAATAATTAATAAATCGAAGATTTTATGCTTGTTTTGTTTGGGTTTGTGAATTGTGGAATATTTTAACCAAAAATTCAAAATTCGTATTTGAAATATTGTTGGGTTATTCTAGTCCAACGCATCCTCTAGTTTCTCAGGACTTTGAGCTGTATGGAGTCTAAGCTATGTTTGGCGTAATATGACCATTTGATTTTCAGGTTGCTCATTCCATATTTTCCAATATGTCATCGTGTGAGATGAAATTTCCTTCGTTGACCTCTTTACTTATGGATTCAACATGCGCTACATATT
>JAVHPO010000279.1:0-11793 GCA_036170635.1 Prolixibacteraceae bacterium
ACCATCCTCTTTGAGGAGTTCCAGAATTTTTTCCCGACGTTGATTGGCAAGCATAAAGTTTCGTAAATTTTCATTTCAAATATAAACGAAAGTATTCGAAATAGAAAATGTCTTTGCATTTTTATGGAATATATGTTTTAAAACATGAAGTATATCAGATTAAGTAATGGGAAAGAATTAATGCCTCACTTTTCCAAAATTTGACCCCTCTAAATCTCCCCGAAGGGGAGACTTTTGATTCGTATTCAGATCAACATTAGAACCACCTCTCCCCTCCCTTGGAGGGGTTGGGGGAGGTCAAATGATGAGTATTTAAAGTATGACATTATTATCTTCTTATTACTTAATTGTGCTGTTTATCGTTTTTTGATGGCAGGTATAAGTGAAATGAAGATTAGCTTTCTCATTCTAATATTGAAGAAAACCGAAAGACAAAAAGTTGGCTGGTTTGTTGGTCAATAGTTTCTGTTGCGCAAAAAAGGCTATTGTGAATAGTATTCAAAAAAATTCATGAGTATGAAATAAATATTAATTTACACTAGCAACTATTGCCGCAGTAATTGAATTTAGCTAATTTTGTAAAAAATAGAATTACCTATGGAATTGTTTAAACCGATGAATACTGAGAGCCCCAAAAGCTCTTCTGCCAAAACTGAGAAAGTGGCCGAAAAGGTGAAATGTCTGATCATTGGGTCCGGACCGGCAGGCTATACTGCCGCCATATATGCCTCCAGGGCCAATCTGAATCCTGTTTTGTATGAGGGATTGCAGCCAGGTGGCCAATTGACTACCACCACCGAAGTTGAAAACTTTCCGGGGTACCGCGATGGGGTTACCGGACCTGTCATGATGGAAGACCTGAAAGCCCAGGCCATGCGGTTTGGAACGGATGTTCGCTGGGGACTCGCTACTGCCGCTGATTTCGGCAGTCATGGTCATACCGTTACGATTGATGGCTTGCATGTGATAGAGGCTGAAACAGTTATCATTGCTACCGGTGCCGAAGCACAATATCTTGGGTTACCAGATGAGAAAAAATATGCAGGATCAGGGGTATCTGCCTGCGCTACCTGTGATGGATTCTTCTACCGGGGAAAAGATGTTGCCGTTGTCGGCGGGGGAGATACGGCCTGCGAAGAGGCTATCTATCTGGCAGGTTTGTGCCGCAAAGTATATCTTATCGTACGCCGCGACCAGCTTCGTGCCTCTAAGGTGATGCAGGACAGGGTCTTTAAAACGAAAAATATCGAAATTCTCTGGAAACACCAGACCAGGGGACTTACCGGTCAAATGGTGGTGGAAGGCGCTGTGTTTGTAAAGAACAAGGGCGAGAAAAACGAGAAAGAGGTAGCTGTTCCAATCGATGGGTTCTTTTTGGCCATCGGCCACGTGCCAAACTCCGGTATCTTCAAGCATCAGCTCGAAACCGATGAAGTAGGCTACATCAAAACCATTGGAAATAGCTCAATGACCAATATCGACGGGGTATTTGCCTGCGGCGATGTCATGGATCCCCATTACAGACAGGCAGTAACAGCAGCCGGATCGGGTTGCAAAGCCGCAATCGATGCGGAACGCTATCTCTCTGAAAAACACTAAATTAATTGGAAAATTGGGAAATGTGGAAATGTGAAAATGAAGAAAGCAATGGTCAATTTTTGTGACTAATATTTCAAGGATGATCATTAAATTAACATTTTACCATACTCATAAATTCTAATTTCCACATTTCCACATTTCCACATTTCCAAATTTTATTCGTTATGTCACACAAAGATTATTCATTTGATACAAGGGCGATTCACGTCGGAGAGGGCGCTGAATTTCTGGAAGGGAGCAAAAACGAAGTTGTTGCGCCAATCTATTTATCCTCTACTTACGCCCGTAAGGAGGTTAAAAATCCGGGTTTTTTCCAATATTCCCGTAGCCAGAATCCAACCAGGTTCGCGCTTGAACAGAGGTATGCCTCGCTGGAAGAGACAATCTACGGATTGGGTTTTGCCTCAGGTCTGGCGGCCGAAGCGACCCTTTTATTCGCCTTGCTGAAACCGGGTGACCATGTCATTGGATTTGATGATTTGTATGGCGGCACCAAAAGACTGTTTCACCAATGGGAGGAAAATTATGGAATTACTGTTACACTGGTGGATGCTTCTGTACCAAAACTTGTTGAAGATGCCATCAAGCCGCAAACAAAACTGGTCTGGCTAGAGTCACCCTCCAATCCATTGTTGAAAGTTTGTGATATCAAGGCCATCACTGATATTGCACACCGTCACCAACTTCTGGTGATTGTAGATAACACCTTCCTTTCTCCCTATTTTCAGAAGCCGGCTGCACTGGGTGCTGACGTTGTGGTTCATAGTATCACCAAATACATTGCCGGTCACAGCGATGTAATAGGTGGGGCCATCATGCTAAAATCATCCCAAGGTGGCAAGGGTTTATTATCCCGGATTGAAAAGTCATCCGCAATATGGAATTGGGCTTCGTCAGGCCAGTGGTTTTGGGGGTATGATTTCTTTCGAAATTGTCGGAGGGGAGAAGGAGGCGGTTCTGTTTCTCGAGAGCCTGGAACTGTTTACTCTGGCAGAAAGCCTTGGCGGTGTTGAATCGTTGATTGAGCATCCTGCACTTATGACCCATTCATCCATTACCGCCAAAGAGAGGGAGCTGGCCGGTATCAAAGATTCGCTGATCCGCGTATCTATTGGGGTTGAGGATCAAAAGGATTTGATCGCAGACCTGGAGAAGGCGTTTGGGAAGATTTGAGGAACTCCAAACGGGTTGCTTCGCTGGCGCTCGCAAAATTGCAATTTTATATTTACTTGATTATCAACAGATTGCTTCGTCGTACCTCCTCGCAATGACGGTATGATGTTGGTCTAGTGAGGGTGGAGAGAAGGAGGCGGGTCATCAGTTTTCTGTAATAGCAGCATCACCGCCCGCCTCCTTCTCTCCACCCTCACCTCCAAAAAAAATGATCCGTCATTGCGAACACGAGGTACGAAGTGTGAAGCAATCTGTCAAATATTTCCTACTTTTATGGGATCAAAAAATTAATCAATGAAAAATATCCTTGTTTTCGTTTTGCTTTTTGTATCGCTAACCGGTTTTGCCCAAAAGAGAGAATCCTTGTTCAATGGTAAAGACCTGAAGGGTTGGACCATCTGGGTAAATGATCCTTCCATTGCCCCCGAAAAATTCTTTTATGTCAAAGATGGTGTGATTGAAACCCCCGGTGTTCCGATGGGGTATCTGAGAACCAAAAAAGTTTACTCAAATTACCATCTTCATGTTGAGTGGTGTTATCCCGAAAAACCTACGAACAGTGGAGTCTTTGTCCACACCAATGGTCCGGACAAGTTATGGCCAATGCATTATCAGTGTCAGTTGAAATACAACAGCGCCGGTGATTTTATCGTGAATGCTGCTGGTGAAAAGGCAACAGTTGGCGACAGTACTTATGTTGGAACAGAGAAAGTGAAACCAATTGCCGTAAAACTGCATTCATCGAACGAAACAAAGGCCGGAGAATGGAACAGCTATGACATCACTTGCAAAGGCAGTACTGTGGAGATCAAAGTCAACGGATTGCTTCAAAACACCGTGGTAAAATGTTCAATGACCAAAGGCAGCATCGGACTACAGGCCGAAGGTTCAAAGATTCAATTCCGAAATCTTTATATCGAGAAGCTTAAATAGAAAAGACGGCTTTTAAACATAAAAAAAAGGGAATCCGGCAGGATTCCCTTTTTTTTATGTTGGTTTTGAAGTGTTTAGGAGATTTGCGCAATTTTCGAAGCGACATATTTTCCTGCTTCCAGTTTTTTGCGCACTTCGGAGAATGCTTTGATGGTGTATTCCACATCTTCCAGCGTATGCGAAGAAGTCGGGATTAGTCTCAGCAGCAGTTGTCCCTTTGGAATAACGGGATAGATAACGATTGAGCAAAAGATGTTGTAGTTCTCTCTCAAATCCATAATCACATTGGTGCCTTCCGGAACACTTCCTGAAAGATAAACTGGCGTAACGGGAGAGTTGGTCACACCGAGTTCGAAATTTTCGGCCCTCAAACCCTTTTGAAGAGCATCAACAATGATCCACAGGTTTTCGCGAATCTGAGGTTGGGTTTTGATCAGTTCGAGCCTTTTCATTAAGCCAATAACCATTGCGATGGGCAGTGACTTGGCAAAGATCTGTGAACGCATGTTGTATCGAAGAAAATCGCAAACCTCTTCTTTGGCCGCGATGAAAGCGCCGATACCTGCCATTGATTTGGCAAAGGTGCCAAAGTACATGTCGATCTGATCCTGAACACCGAAGTGCTCA
This sequence comes from Prolixibacteraceae bacterium, assembly GCA_036170635.1. Taxonomy (GTDB): domain Bacteria; phylum Bacteroidota; class Bacteroidia; order Bacteroidales; family Prolixibacteraceae; genus CAINVV01. The sequence continues at coordinate 4,333 of JAVHPO010000279.1, forward strand.
CCGGTACCTGCCCCGGAAGCTCCCATGGTTCCAAATCCATGCGCATCGTCCACCAGAAGACGGAAACTGAATTCACCCTTTAATGCCGCAATTTTATCCAGTTGCCCCAGGTCTCCGGCCATGCCAAATACTCCTTCCGTGATAACTAATATACCACCTCCGGTTTTTTGAACCATTGAAGTGGCGTGTCCAAGCTGCTTGCGCAAACTATCCATGTCGTTGTGCTGAAAAACAAACCTTTTGCCCATATGAAGACGGACCCCATCCAGAATACAGGCATGTGCTTCTGCATCATAGACAATTACATCATTCCTGTTGCACATGGAGTCAATAATGGAAATCATTCCCTGATATCCGTAATTGAGTAAAAATGCATCTTCTTTGTCTTCGAATGCTGCCAGTTGTTTTTCCAGTTCTTCGTGTTTACTTGTTTGTCCCGACATCATACGGGCACCCATTGGGTAAGCAAGTCCGTATTGTGCAGTAGCTTCGGCGTCTGCCTGGCGTACTTCAGGGTGATTAGCCAATCCGCAATAGTTGTTTAAGCTCCAGTTAAGAACCTCTCTTCCACGAAATTTCATTCTTGGACCAATTTCTCCTTCCAGTTTTGGAAAGGAAAAATAGCCATGCGCTTCTTTCTGGTACTGACCAAGATTACCTTTGTCAGTTTTAATTTTTTCAAATATATCCACGGTAGTAAACTTTATGTAGTATTGCAAAATGTTTTTGAGAGACTGCAAATCTAAAAATTATTTTGGGTTTGAACAAGTCAGAAAGTCATCCTATTTTCTGAAAAAGGATAAACGCAACATCGCTATGGTTTTAACCTTTCTTAAGTAAGCAAATGAGGTGCCACTTATTCTATTAATGGAGAAAAAACTTATCTTTGCACCATGATTCGGAATGTGAGAGCGTATTTTGTTGTAGGCGTTTTATTAATCGCCTCATCTTGTGGAGAGTATCAGAAGATAGTCAAGAGCACGGACTATGAGTATAAACTCAAGAAAGCCCGTGAATTTTACGACAATAAGGATTATACCAAAGCTTCGCAGCTCTATGCTGAACTTGTAAACATCTATAGAGGAACCAATCGTTCCGATCAGGTTTACTATTATCTGGCGAAAAGTAACTTCGGTCAGCACGATTATCTGATGGCAGGACACTACTTCAGACAGTTGATCAAGGAGTTTCCCCGCAGCAGTTTTGCAGAAGAGTCACAGTACATGGTTGGATATTGTTACTACCTGGATTCGCCGACGCCTCGTCTGGATCAAAAAACAACGCAGGATGCCATCGATGCCCTGCAGCTTTTCATCAATATTTTTCCCTCAAGCGCCAAGGTGGCTGATGCCAGCAAGTTGATTGATGAGTTGCGCGAAAAGTTGGTGTATAAATCCTACATGAACGGACGCCTGTATTACGATCTGGGCGACTACCGCGCATCGGTTATCTCTCTGACAAACAGTCTAAAAGAGTATCCCGACTCCAAATACCGTGAGGAGTTGATGTTTTACCTTTTGAAATCAAAATATCTTTTGGGCGAAAACAGTATTGAAGAGAAAAAACGCGAACGTTTGAATTCAGAACTTGATGAATACTACACGTTTGTCGATGAATTTCCCAACAGTAAATTCCGGAAGGAAGCAGACAAGTTCTTTGCCAATACAAAGAAGATGATGAATTTAAATGACGAAGAAGTAAAAAAATAGCATATAATTATGGATTACAGAAAAGTAAAAGCGGCTTCGACCACAGTTCCACGCAACCTGAGTGAGTTGGATGCAACGACCGATAATATTTACGAATCACTGATGGTCATTGCCAAAAGGGCCAATCAGATCAACGCAGAGGTAAAAGAGGAGTTGAATCAGAAGTTGCAGGAGTTTGCTTCCTATTCGGATAACCTCGAGGAGGTTTTCGAAAACCGCGAACAAATTGAAATTTCACGTTACTACGAAAGACTCTCCAAGCCGGTGCTGATCGCTTACGAAGAGTTCAAGGATGGATTGATTTACTACCGGAATCCTGCCAAGGAGAAGAAATAATTTTTTGAGCTTGATTTAAACTGCTTCATCATGCCGCTGAGAGGGAAGAAAGTTGTTCTCTGTGTGACGGGCAGTATCGCTGCCTACAAGGCGGTCTATTTGTTGCGGGGCCTGATGAAGGCCGGAGCCGAGGTACAGGTATTGATGACAGAAGCGGCCAAAGAATTTGTTACACCACTTACATTTTCAACCCTATCGGGAAAGCCTGTTTTGAGTGATTTTTTCTCCAAATCAAGCGGTTTCTGGAATAGTCACGTCGACCTGGGACGCTGGGCCGATCTTTTTCTTGTTGCACCGGCCACGGCTTCAACCATTGGTAAAATGGCCAACGGCTTGTGTGACAACCTGGTAACAACGTCTTATCTCTCTGCCAAATGTCCGGTGATGGTTGCCCCTGCGATGGATCTGGACATGTTTGAACATCCTGCCATGCAGGAGAATCTCCGCAAATTGAAAGCCTTCGGGAACAGCATCATCGAGCCGGCCAGCGGCGAGCTTGCCAGCGGACTGATTGGGAAAGGACGGATGGAGGAGCCCGAAGAGATACTGAAATCCATCGAACAGCTTTTTTCCAAAAAATAATCTTCTGAACAAGACCTACCTCATCACAGCCGGTCCAACCCACGAAAAAATTGATCCGGTTCGTTTCATCGGTAATTACTCGACCGGGAAGATGGGCTTTGCTATTGCCGAGCAATTGGCTTCAGTCGGTGCAAAGGTTATCCTAATTTGCGGACCGGTACAACTCAAGACCAATCATCCATCCATTCTTAGAATCGATGTAACTTCCGCGGATGAGATGTATGCTGCTTGTCTTCAGTATTTTGATTCCTGTGATGGCGCCATCATGACAGCAGCCGTTGCTGATTATGCCCCAGTGAAAATTGCAACTGAGAAAATCAAACGAACTCAGGGGAATATGGTTTTGGAGCTTCGGCCCAACAAGGATATAGCAGCTGAACTGGGCAAACTGAAGAAACCGCACCAGCTTTTGGTCGGGTTTGCTTTGGAGAGCCAGAATGAAATGGAGAATGCCTTTTCCAAGCTAAAATCCAAAAATCTTGACATGATCGTCCTGAACTCTTTGAAAGAGGAGGGGGCAGGCTTCGGTTTCGATACCAACAAGATAACCATCCTTACCAGGGATGGTCAGGTTTTCAACTATCCTTTGAAATCAAAACAAGAGGTGGCTGTGGATATTGTCAATAAAATGATTTCCATGAATTACCCCTCGCAATTTGAATAGAATGTCTATTTTTAGAAAACATTTTGCAGCTATGCTCCGTACCCTTTACTCTGCTATTTTTTGTCTATTCATGTTTCAGCTCTCGGCCCAGGAGTTGCAGTGCAACGTCAGTGTCTCCAGCTCGCGCATTGAAGGAACCTACAAAGAGATCTTTCAGACCATGAGAAATGACATCTCTGAATTCATGAACAACAGGAAATGGACGGATAATCAATTTGCCTTTGATGAGCGGATTGTTTGCACCATCTTCATTCAAATAACCGATCAGATCGGTGCCGACCAGTTCAAGGGAACCATGCAGGTTCAGTTAAACCGTCCTGTTTTCAACTCCTCTTACCAGACACCCATTCTCAATATCAAAGACAACGATTTTGATGTGCGTTATGTGGAGTTTCAGCCCCTGGAATTTAGCGAAACTTCAAATACCAATCCGTTAACCAATATTTTGGCCTATTATGCCTATATCATTCTTGGTTTTGATTACGACACTTTTTCCCCGATGGGCGGATCTCCCTATTTTCAGCGGGCAAAGGATATCGTCAACAAAGCCCAGAATTCCAGGGAAAAGGGATGGCGGGCCTTTGAAGGGAACAACAACAGGTTCTGGCTGGTGGATAACCTTACCAACAAGGCCTACAGCCCATTCAGGGACCTGTTGTACCGATACCACCGGCTCGGATTGGATATGATGTCGGAAAAACCTGATATTGGCCGCGGTGAAATAGGTGATGCCCTGAAAAATATGCAGAAAGTGTACCGGGCGCGGCCGGATACCTACATCAACCGTATTTTCTTTGATGCCAAATCCGACGAGATAGTCAACATATTTTCCAAAGGTTCCACCGATGAGAAAAGCCGCATCATGACAGTTTTAACCGAATGCGACCCCGCCAACTCAGGGAAGTATGAAGCGATTATGCAGCAGAAGGTGTTTTGATTGGCCAATGTGAAAATTGGGAAATTGGGAAATGTGAAAATTGGCAGTTGCACAATCCTAAAATTCCCAACCACGATGTTGATCCCTCTTGAATCCTACCCCGGAGGGGTTAAATATTAATAGCCCGGGGTAAAGCGACGAAGGAGCGACACCCCGGTTTGGGAATGTTGTTTGAAGAACCGTCCGCGGTAGCATGCCAAAAAAAGATGGTAAGTTAATTTCGGACGGAACAGTAACACTTTTGAAAGGTGCGAAGGATGGAAAAAGAGAAGATGAGACCTGTCAAAGGGATTTGATTAGATATTCGAAGCTAACAGCTAATTGCCAAAAGCTAACAGCTATTTTAAATATTATTCGATTAAATGTTAAGACGTTTACAGATACGAAATTACGCATTGATCAGAGAGCTGGATGTAGATTTTACCTCAGGTCTCACCATCATTACGGGTGAGACCGGAGCCGGTAAATCGATTCTGATTGGCGCACTCTCTTTGATTTTGGGTCAGCGCGCCGACACATCTGTATTAAAGGAAAAAGATAACAAATGTATTGTGGAAGGCGTTTTTGATGTAAACGGATACGGATTGGAGCCTCTTTTTGCCGAAAACGACCTCGACTACGACAAACAAGTGATCTTTAGAAGGGAGATCGCGGCAAACGGCAAATCGAGGGCTTTTGTCAATGATACGCCAGTGAATCTAAAAACGCTGCAGGACATTGGTGTCAGATTGATTGACATCCACTCCCAACACCAAAGTCTGGAACTAGGCAATCGTCTGTTTCAGTTGATGGTGGTGGACAATTATTCCGGAAATTTAGCGTTGCTCAAAGAGTATCAGTACAAATTCAAAGCATACAAATCATTACTCTCTGAGTTGACAGCTGCGGAAGAAAAGGCACAACTCATGCGGCAGGAGCTGGATTATTTTCAGTTCCAGCTGGAGCAGCTTTCCAATGCAAATCTTCAATCCGGCGAACAGGAGAAGCTGGAGCATGAACTCACACTGCTTACCCATGCTGACGAACTGAAAACAGCCTTTCTCTCTGTAGCTAATCTCCTGAGGGAGGAGGATGGCAATGCCCTTGTCAGGGTAAAAGAGTCGATTGGGATCCTGAACAGAATCCTTAAATTTTATCCTGAGGCTTCAGGGTTGATTGAGAGGATGAATAGTATTTATTTGGAAATGAGTGATATGACTGCCGAAATAGCCTACTCTTCCGAAAAGATGGAGATTGATCCAGGCAGAATCGTTTTTCTGAACGAAAGGCTTGATCATCTCTATTCCCTGCAGCAGAAACACCATGTTTCCGGCGAAGAAGATTTGATCAAACTCAGGGACGATTTTGAAATAAAGGTAAACAGTGTTTTTTCGAATGACGAATCACTTTTGATACTTAAAAACTCCGTTCTTGAAAAGGAAAATGAATTGTTGGTGTTGGCCGGCCAATTGACCACTAACAGAAAGGCTGTAGCTGAACGGATAGGGCAGAAGGTTGAAGAGCAGCTTTTTCAGCTTGGGATGCCAAATTCAAAATTTACAGTTGAGATATCAACCGGCTTGCAACTTTCGGTGTGGGGCAGGGATGAAGTAAATTTCCTGTTTACCGCCAATAAGAACGGAGAATTGAACGAGATATCCAAAGTTGCATCCGGAGGTGAACTCTCGAGGTTGATGCTTTCAATCAAAGCATTGATATCCAAATCAAAAGCGTTGCCCACCATCCTTTTTGATGAAATTGATTCGGGTGTTTCAGGTGAGACGGCCGATAAAATGGGTAATATCCTGAAGGAGATCTCACAGGATATGCAGGTTATTAACATTACCCATTTACCGCAGATTGCCGCCAAAGGCGATATGCATTATCTTGTTTATAAGGAAGATACAGAACATGAAACCATCACCCGGCTTAAATTGTTGTCACAGGAAGACAGGGTTGATGAGGTTGCCAAAATGCTGAGCGGCGAAGTGATTACAGAGGCTGCCAGGTTGAATGCGGTTGAGTTGCTTAAGTAAAAAAGTGACTAGAGTGACTAGAGTGAGCTAAAGTGACTAAAGTTTGGGATGGCATGATTTGATTGTTTCTAACGTCAGGCCATTAAATCTGAAACCGAAACACCCAACGCACGTATGATCTAGCTGATGGTTAATTACCGAAATTCGTGATACAACAAAAAAAATCAAACATCAGATCTTCCCCAACCCCAAGTACTTTAGTCACTTTAGCTCACTCTAGTCACTTTTGTCACTTCTCTCCGGAAGCATCTTATTTCAAAAACGCACATTCATAATAATAGAATTAATTTACATCTACAAGCATGTCTTACAATTTGTTAAAAGGGAAAAGAGGAATTATTTTCGGCGCACTGAACGAGCATTCAATTGCCTGGAAGGTGGCCGAACGGGCCTATGAAGAGGGCGCTATTTTTACATTGACCAATGTGCCGATTGCACTCCGTATGGGCGATACCCAACTTTTGGCCGAAAAATGCAATACGGAGGTGATTCCTGCCGATGCTGTTAATATTGAGGATTTGGAACATTTGATTGTCAAATCCATGGAAGTGCTGGGTGGAAAACTGGACTTTATTCTCCACTCCATCGGTATGTCGCCAAATGTGCGCAAAGGAAGACACTACAGTGACCTGGATTATGATTTTCTTGCCAAAACGCTGGATGTTTCGGCACTCTCTTTCCACAAGGTTCTTCAGACAGCCCGTAAGTTGGATGCTTTGAACGAGTGGTCGTCTGTTCTTGCCCTCTCCTATGTTGCTGCACAGCGAACTTTTTACGGCTACAACGACATGGCTGATGCCAAATCATTGCTCGAATCAATAGCCCGTAGTTTCGGCTACATCTATGGACGTGAACGAAATGTCAGGATCAACACCATTTCCCAATCCCCAACGCCAACCACAGCAGGAAATGGGATCAAAATGTTCGACAGTTTGCTCGACTTTTCCGAAAGGATGTCGCCACTGGGCAATGCCACCGCTGACGAATGTGCCGATTATTGTATTGTGATGTTCTCAGATCTTACCAGAAAGGTCACCATGCAAAATCTCTTCCACGATGGAGGTTTCTCTTCCATGGGAATGAGCCTTCGCGCTATGGAGCAGTACAACAGGGGGAATTGTGACGAGGAGTTGGATCCGGACCACAAATACGATTAAGAAGGATAAAGGACCCTTCGACAAGCTCAGGGCAAGTAAAGTTAAAAGGATAAAGTAAAGA
>JAVHPO010000280.1:0-2302 GCA_036170635.1 Prolixibacteraceae bacterium
CCTGACCTTGATCATCAGTTGCTTTTCGATGTCGTCAAGCAAGTCAAAAGTATCACCCGATGGACGGTCCATTTTGTTGATGAAGACTATAACCGGTGTTTTTCGCATTCTGCAGACATTCATCAGCTTCTCTGTCTGAGGTTCCACACCTTTGGCAGCATCAATAACGATGATCACACTATCGACGGCTGTCAGGGTACGAAAAGTATCCTCCTGAAAATCCTGGTGACCCGGAGTATCCAAAATATTGATCTTATAACCGCTGTATTCGAAGCCCATTACGGAGGTGGCAACGGATATTCCGCGCTGCCGTTCAATCTCCATGAAGTCGGAGGTAGCCCCCTTTTTGATTTTATTGCTTTTTACCGCCCCGGCTACGTGGATGGCACCGCCAAAAAGCAACAATTTTTCTGTAAGTGTTGTTTTTCCCGCATCAGGGTGACTGACAATACCAAACGTTCTCCGACGCAGAATCTCTTCTTTAAATCCCATTGTATCAAATTAGGGGGCAAATTTCGACCTATTCTTCGATGATCACAATCTTCTCAATTTTATCTCCCTGACGGATGGCATCGATCACTTCAAGACCCTCATATACTTTTCCGAAACAGGTATGGTTACGGTCGAGGTGCTTAGTATTGCTTCTGCTGTGGCAGATAAAGAATTGTGATCCGCCTGTGTTTCTGCCGGCATGGGCCATCGACAAGACACCGCGATCGTGGTATTGGTTCCCGCCATCCAATTCACATTTGATGGTATATCCGGGTCCGCCAGCGCCGGTACCTTTTGGACAACCACCCTGGATAACAAAATCAGGAATAACCCGGTGAAATGTAAGTCCGTCATAGAATCCCTCTTTGGAGAGTTTAACGAAGTTTGCAACTGTTCCCGGAGCGTCTTCATCGTAGAAATTTACTTTCATGACGCCCTTAGCTGTATGAATCTCTGCTTGTGACATAATTTGCTTTTTTGTTTTGGCAAAGATACCTCTTTCTGAAAGAATTTTCCTCCATTTACCCTATATTTGTCCAATATTCTTGCTGATAGCACAGAAAAATTCAATTGAAGAACCTTTCACCAGATTTGAACCGATCAAAAAAAGATAAGATGATCCGTACGATAGGATCCGTTTTTGCCTTTATTTTCTTGCTCATTTTGAGCGAGGGATGTACTGTTTCCCATCAGGCCAGATTGGCTGCATCCTCCTTCGACAATGGTGAATATTTCAAGAGTATTGCTGCCTACCGAAAAATTTATACCAAAACCAAAGGGAGAGAGAACAAAGCGGCCATCCAGCTTAAGATTGCTGAGGCATTCTACAAGATTGGGCAGTACCGTCAGGCTGAAAGCTATTTCAAGAGCGCCATTAATAAAGATCCTTCCGATGCGACCATCCTGCTTCGGTATGCTGAGGTACTCAGGTCTAATGGTAAATATGACGAAGCAATCAAAAACTATCAAAAATTTCTGAAGTATCAACCCAAAGATGAACGTGCATTGAACGGAATAATTTCCTGTAATACCAGTAAGGAGTTGATGAGCAAACAGACGCTCTACAAAATTGAGAATTTGAAGGAGATCAATTCACGGTTCTCTGATTACGGTGGTATCTATCCGGGCCTGATTGAAACAGAACTTGTTTTCTCCTCTGCCCGGGATGATGCAACCGGGAAAAAGAAAAATCCGGTGACAGGTGAATTTAATACCGATATCTATCGTGCGGTGTACAATGCGGAGCGGAAAAAGTGGGATCTTCCAAAAAGGATTGATGAATCTATGATGATCAATACAACCGATGACGAAGGTGCTCCCACTTTTGACAAAAGTGGAAATACCATCTATTTTACCCGTTCCATTTCAGAGAAAGGGGTAGATGCGAGAGTTGGAATTTTTGAATCGACACTGGTAAGCGGAAGTTGGAGCAGACCCGTAAAACTCTCCATTGGCAGCGATAGCCTGCTTGCTGCACATCCTTCGGTATCCAGGGACGGTAGCAAGATCTATTTTGTCTCGAACAGACCGGGAGGTTTCGGTGGCAATGATATCTGGATGGCAGAAAAAGTTGGAGAGAGCAAGTGGGGCGAAGCCAGAAATCTTGGTCCACAGATCAATACGGCAGGAAATGAAATGTTCCCTTTTATCCGCGACAACGGGGAACTCTATTTCTCATCCGATTCGCATGTCGGTTTAGGCGGATTGGATATCTTCAAAGCGACACCGCTGGAAAAAGATGGATGGAAAGTTGAAAATATGGGTGTTCCGATTAATTCAACGGGCGATGATTTTGCCATCTCTTTCTACC
>JAVHPO010000281.1:0-11639 GCA_036170635.1 Prolixibacteraceae bacterium
CATCAAATGAACAAGTGTTCAACTGAAATATTTTCTTTCTTCCCGCAAGTGAATCAGTGAACTTTTTGTCCATGTAAAAGGCGCTGCTTCCGGTCGCCACTATTTTTATTTGGTCGGCATGTTCATCATACAACAGTTTCAGAAAATTGGAAGGATCATCCAGGTATTGGATTTCATCGATCAGCGCCACTGCCCTTTTGTCTGGTTCCGGCATAAATTTCAATAAATTCAGGGGATTTCCATTCAATTCGGCCAATATCGTTTTGTTTTCGAGATTCAGAGAAACTGCCTGAATACCTTCTTCCTTACAATAGGCCTGCAACTGCTTCAACAAGGTTGATTTTCCGGTTTGCCGTGCTCCGGTGATAATGGAGAATTCCTTTTTCGAAAGATGCAGCTGTAAATCATTGAATAGTTTTCTGCGTACCATGGTCTCAATATTTGTAGCAAATATAAGAAGAATTGTCTAAAAAATTACATTGACGGGCAATAATATCGGATATTTTATACCACATATGGTGCATATTATCGGTTATTATACATAACGCATAAGGCAAATTATCCGTTTTGTCAGAATATGTGTCACATAAGTATTTGTTGCTAATTCACCGGCGCTCAATTTTTTCAATCTCCACCCGACCACCTTGCGCATATTTTTCGAGCAGCGAACGGGCCAGAATGGTGGCCTCGTCGAGGAGGGCGGTTCCTGCAAAATCGATGATCACCATCAAAAAACTGCGGGTAGCGGCGGTTACCGAGGTGCGTTCGGAGTCGCTGGTCGGTGTGCCGAAAGCGCCCGCCTCATCGCGAAAAACAGGCAATCCTTCGATGTTTAATTCGCCGCGGCCAATGCCGATATAGGGTTCTCCGGAGTTACCGATCCCAAAAACCACCTCCCCCTCAATTTTTTCGCTGTCGTACCCGCCAATCGAAAAACCCGACGAAATGGAGACCAGGTTCAGGGCATCCACCACATTACAGACCTGGTACAACTCGTGGCGGTTCACCACACGGCGTAGCAGCGCTTCTGCCGACAACCGGTAACGGGCCGGGTCCTTTCCGCAGGCTTTGTAGGCCCTTCGCGATGCGGCAATGGCAGCCATCCCGCTGATTTGCTCAATGGTAACCGAAGCTGCAATTTCGGCGATTTTAGCTTCGATTTCGGCCCACAATTGGGCGTTTACCTTTTCATACACCACATCGCACCTGATGCACGACAACTGCAGTCCGGGTACTTTGGCAGCCAACTCTTTTGAAATGGTTATCTTTTGCATGGTTTGCTATATTTTAGTTCTAATCGTAAGGCCAATATAGATTTTTGAAACTCGTTTGTTTTGAAAAGCCAGAAGCTATACCGGTAATACAATGCTATGCCGCAATGGCTGTGATTACAATTCAGGAGTGTTCGGACGAAATTATTGACTTTCTCGGAAATTACAAAAATTGGAATGTTTGAGTCCGCTCTGACAAATTTTTTCCTACCACAAACACACCAAGGTATTCCCATTTTATTCATCAGAAATCATTTGATCAGGACTATGCCCTAAGCATATAATGTCGGTATAAAGATAATTTACCAGAAAGTAGCCCGTCCTTTACAGGTAATGTTATTAAGTTAAGAAAAATTTATGCGGCTCTCAACAGATTGCTTCACACTTCGTGCCTCGTGTTCGCAATGACGGATCATTTTTTTGGAGGTGAGGGTGGAGAGAAGGAGGCGGGCGGCGATTCTGCTATTACCGAAAACTGATGACCCGCCTCCTTCTCTCCACCCTCACAAAATCAACGGCATATCGTCATTGCGAGGAGGAACGACGAAGCAATCTATTGATTATATGCGAATTATGAATTAATACTTTCTTAACTTAATGACATTGCCCGTACGAGACGGAATTTAGATCTTAATCCATTTTCTACCGACATTATATCCCTAACGGGACAAAAAAAAAATCAAAAAGTCTCTTTAATCTTAGTGAACTCAATGATTTAGTGACTTAATGGCCTTCTATATTTTTTGCTTTTCGGAATGGACTCAATTTTTGGATTTGAAAACCTTATTTTTCGGTTTTTAACCTTAGTAGAAAGAGATAGTTGATTGAATTAACCATATTCCCTTATTATATGGCTGCATTTTGAATTAATCCATGTATATTGAGTTATAGCATTGGAAATATGCGAATAAGGTTTAGGTCAGGCGGTGAGATCGGTGTTCTACTATGGTTACCTTCAAAAATAAGGTTTGACAAATCATGATTCCTGCCGGATATGGCACTCTTCTTGATGAAACTTTATCAAGGACAATAGCAGAATCGAAAGGTTGGGCGGCTTGAAGTAAAATTTGAAATCCATTAGCAATTTCTGTACTTTTATAAAAAAAACGAAGCATGATATCCAAGGAAAAACTTATCCAGGTAATTAATAAGATGCCGGAAAAAATCAACATTGAGGATGTTATTGAGGAACTTGTGTTTCTCAGCAAAATTGAACAAGGATTGAATGATATTAAATCAGGAAGAGTTTATACTGATTCGATTGTTGCCGAAAAAATGGAGAAATGGCAACAGTAATTTGCTAACCATTCATCATAACTCTAGAAATCTCAGGAAAAAATCGCTGTTGGAGCAGTTAAAATAGGCATTTCGTTCCGTGAGACAAACATCAAACCACCATTCAATTCTGTCCATTCTACAATTCTGTAAATTCTGCTTCAGACAACTTCTGCAAATTCTGCTTCAGACAACCTCAAAAAGCGCACCTATAGCTCAACCCTACCCCTCCGTTCCCGTACGTGAAAGGCATTACCGAGGCATTCTTACCCCAAAGGGCCGCTACGCCGCTTCGGGTTTCGGTGTGGTGACCGCGTGCGAGGGCGATTTTGCCGCAGGTATAGCCAATGGCAATGGCGATGGGATAGTCGCCCGCCCAGTGAACCCCGTTGTGGATCATGGCAAAACCGCACAGCCCCAGGAGGGAGTAGCCGATCGGTTTTACCCATTTGTTGTTGGGATAGTTGCCGGCAATGATGGTGATGGTGGCCATCACGGTAGCAAAATGGCCGGATGGCATGGCATCGTAATAGGAGACATCCCGTTGGTATTTGGCAGGATTTGTAAAGGGATGCCACACTCCGCCCGGCTGGGTGGCCTGAAACGGGCTTTCCCTGCCGGTGATCCTCTTGACGGTCTGCACCGTAATGGCCAGCGTGAAGAACATCTCGAACAGTTGTGAGGCCGTCTGTCGGGCACGATAATCTTTGGTGGTGAGCCCATATCCCAGGAAACTGGAGGCTACCAGGATGCTGGGCCATCCTTCGCCGATAAAATAGAATCCTGAGTTCAGGTTTTGAGGGAGATCGATGACCGGAATGGCCGCTTTCCCGATTTTGAGTTCTACCCTGTGAAAATTTCGGTCCGGATCGAGGCCGATGTAATTCCCAAAGTGGTGGACCGCATCAGTTATCTGCTGATCGAAGGCAACCAGTGGAACCGTTCCGCCCAACAGAAGCGCCAGATTGCCCAGGTTTTCCTTTTTGACTGTGGTTTTGTAGAGTCCGGCAAAATCGGAGGGCACATTGGAAACGAAGGCAAAAGGTTTCGGCTTGTAAAAAATCATCCGGTTGGTGGCGTTCAAATCATACACCTGCGCTTTGACGGTTCGTTCGCCCTTCTTGTCTTTCAGCACAACCGTGGTATCACGACGGCCATCGGCAAGCAAGGACATGGGTGATATTAACAGCAGCAAAAAGAGAAAGATACATGCCTTCAACAATAGATTAGGGGCTATTCCGAAAAATTTGACCTCCCCCAACCCCTCCAAGGGAGGGGGGATGTGCGCTGATGTTGATCTGAACACGGATCTGAAGTCTCCCCCTCGGGGAGATTTAGAGGGGTCAAATCGTGAAAAATGAGGCATTAATTCTTTCCTATTACTTAACTCCAATAGTTCACGCAAAGAACGCAAAGGAAGACGCAAAGGACGCAAAGAAGTCAGAACTGAACTTTGCGCTCTTTTGTGATTTTTCTCTGCGTCCTTTGCGTGAACTATTTTGTTATTCATTTACGGGTTATATTGATTAGGTACTTATGGACTACTAATACCCATCTCAATTCCATTTGTTAAGCCTGTTCTTGTAAACGTAGTTGGCTGATTGATAATAGGTAATCGCCTCATTCAGCAAGCCCTGGTCTTTGGGGACCACTTCTGTGGTACCTTTGTTACGGTCGATCTTGTAATAGGTTACCTTCTCCTGCGGGCTTAGAATGGTCAGACGGTCATTTTTGATGTATCCAAGCTTCTGGTAATTGGCAATAAATGCGCGCTCCTCGGCCGGTTCCATCTTGATGATGTCTTTCCCGAAAAATTTGCTTTCATAGCTCCAGTTGAGCAGGCCGAAAAGTGTTGGGGCCACATCGATCTGGCTGCACAGCTTGTCTATTTTCTGAGGCGCCACCAATCCCGGATTGTAGATAATCAGCGGAATCCGGTAATCCATAAAGGGCAATTCGGCTTGACCGGCGCTGCCCGCGCAATGGTCGGCCATCACGACTATCAGCGTATTGCCGAACCAGGGTTTCTGGCTGGCCTTCCTGATAAATTCGCCGATGGCATAGTCGCAATATTTCACCGCTCCCTCCCTGTTTTTCCCGGAAGGGATATCCACCATCCCCTCGGGATAGGTAAACGGCCGGTGGTTAGAGGTGGTCATGGCCAGGTTGAGGAACGGTTTCCCTCCGGCAAAAGAACTGTCCGACTCTTTCAAAACCCTGTTCAGGAGATCCTGGTCGCACATGCCCCATGCATTGGCAAAAGTGATCTCCCCTTTGGTAAAATCGTTTTTGTCGATGGTGGAATAGCCATTGTTTTCGAAGAAATAGTTCATGTTGTCGAAGTAGCCGTTCCCACCGTAGATAAACTTGAGGGCATATCCCTTTTGTTTGAAAATCTGTCCCATGGAGAACATGTTTTCGTTGTTGGCACGCTTGATGACGCTCTGTCCGGGCTTGGGAGGGGCGGAAAGGGCGACGGCTTCCAGTCCCCAGATGGTCCGGGTACCCACTGCATAGAAGTTGGAAAAAAGGAGCGCATGGTTGACCAGCGTATCCAGATGGGGTGTCAGTTTACCTTTTTTGCTGCCCAGATATTCGAGAAACTCCCCGCTCAGACTTTCGACCGTAATAAAAATGACATTGTATTTCTTCTCCTCTCCGGGATTGGAAATCAAACGGGTAATATCAAACTGATCGGTTCCCCTGGCGGTGCTGTTGGCGCTCTTCAGGAGGATGTTCAAATCTCTAAAATTATCGGGGTTGGCCCTTTTGGCGTAGAAGGTCTCATAGTCCAGTTCGTTGCTGAAAAAGGCGGCAAAAAGGGAGTAGACTCCGTTCTTGGACAGTTCGTTGTTGTAGCGGTTTTTGCCTTTCTCGGCCCAGGTGTAGTTCACTGAAAAATAGGCCAGCAACGGCAGAAGCAACAGGAATGGGGCAATTTTCATCCGGTTACGAAGGGTACTCTTACTTTCTGAAATGACATCCAGTTTCTTAGACCTTACCAGGAAATAGATAATCCCAAGATTTAATACCACAATGGCCGATACCAGGAAGGGGATCGGGTAGGATTGGTTGATATTCCCCAGTACCTCAGTGGTATAGACCAGGTAATCGACGGCAATAAAGTTGTACCGCACGCCAAACTCTTCCCAGAAAAAATATTCAGAAACCCCGTTGAAGAGGATGATAAAGAAAGTGATGAAAAAGAGGAGGTAGAGAAACCATTTTTTCAGCGCCCGGTCGGTCACAAAGGTCAGGATCACCACGATCGGAATCATGAAGTAGGAGAATGCGACCAGGTCAAAAAAGAGGCCCAGAAGGTAAATCCTTAGCAGTGGAAGAATCCCCATCTCTACCTCTTTGAGCGAGAAACCCATCAATACTGTTCTGCTGACAAAGGCTGTCGCCAGAAATACCACAAGCAACCACAATAGAATGCCGTACCTGGTTTTCATTATTTTTCTAATTATCTCTTCCATATAGACTTTCGCGGGTGAGCCTCTCTCCCATATTTTGTTTGAACCTTTCCGGTCGGGGTCAAATATAAAAATACCCTTTTATTTATTCTACTTTTTTTTCACGGTTTAATTGAACCATTTTGGTAAATTTGAGTTATCTAGTTGAGCAAGTTTTTAACTTAACGTGATTTAGATGTAAAAAAGTGGATGAATAGCTTGAAAACTGTTCAACCCACTTCGGGGTTGCCGCTTTTTTTGTTGCATTTTCCCCCGGTTTCACCGGGGGTTATTCACATTAACAGTCCTTCGGACTTTTGGTTTCGGAAAACCCGGAATGGGTCAAATATGAATCGAAGATCAGCGAAGCTAGACCGGAGGGAAATTCAAGTCCATCGGACTAGTGGGTTCAGAAAACCCTGAAAGGGTTAAATATGAATAACCCCCGGTGAAACCGGGGGTTAAGAAGAGAGGAGGAAACGGGAACCCCGAAGTGGGTTCGACAATTTTGATCATAAATTCAACAGTGTCCGACAAAATTTTCAAAAAACCATAAACGGTTAATTTTTTTTAGATCGAACTCACATTAAATACCGCCGAATGTCTAGTACCAACAAGAAACTATCACCTGATATCATAGACTATCAAAAGCATCTTTTCACTTTTTCCCTCCTTGCACTTCTCGTGTTTACCGGATTAACCGGCAAAGGGCAAACTTACCAGGAAGCCAAAGATCTGGCATACAAAGGCGAACGGGAGAAAGCCCGGCAAGTTTGCCGCCTGATCCTGGCCAGGGAATACGATTCGGACGTGGCTGTCCTGATGGCCAGAACCTTTGCCTGGGATGGGAAATACGATTCGAGCAGGGTTGTGATTGCTGAGGTATTGAAACGTTATCCGGCCCACTGGGATGCCCTGGATGCCATTTCGGATGTGCAGTATTGGGACAATAAATACAACGATGCCATCCGCTATTGCGACATTGCCTTGGCCAACAATGACAAAGACGAGCATTTCATGCTTAAAAAAGCCAAAATTCTCAATGCAATGCAAGATTACAAACAAGCTACCGGCCTGCTTGAAACATTGTTGCAGATCAATCCGGCCAATGCCGAAGCCAGGAAAAAACTTTTGGAAATCCGTATCGACCAAATGAAAAACAGGGTACGTCTTACCTATACCTATGATCTCTTTGAAAAGGGATCAAACAAAGATCCATGGCAGCTGGCCGCGCTCTCCTATGGCCGAAAAACTTCCATTGGCCTGATTTACGGCCGGATCAACTGGGCCAACAGGTTTGGATCGAAAGGCTTTCAATATGAAATGGATGCCTACCCGCATATCAGTGAAAATAATTATCTCTACCTCAACGTTGGTTACTCGAATCTATCGATCTTTCCAAAAGTAAGATCGGGGTTTGAGTGGTATCATAGCTTCCCCAAGGCTTTTGAGGGATCCCTGGGAATGCGGGCGCTCTTTTTCTCCAACTCCAACATTTACATGATGACCGGCACCGTTGGTAAATATGTTGGCAATTACTGGATTTCGCTCAGGTCGTTTGTGACACCATCCTCCACCGGCACCTCGGTTTCGGGATCTATTCAGGCACGCCGCTATTTCGCTGATCCGGAAGATTACATTGGTTTAAGGCTAGGATATGGCGTTTCGCCCGATGACAGAAGATACGGTGATGTAAATTCCGGCTATCTGAAATTGAAGTCGCAATCCGCGAGGGTCGAATACAACCATCTTTTCAACAAAATCTGGACGACGAATATTGGCTTCTCGCTGGCCCATGAAGAGTTTCCTTTCATTGGATATGTTTTGAATTATACCTTTGATGTTGGGATTACAAGATTCTTTTAATTCAATCCCTATGAATCACACACCGCCTTTTCAATACCTGCTTCGCCAGTCGATCAAACGATTCATTTCACTGAGTTTGCTAATGACCCTCCTTATCGTCCTGGTAAGGTTTTATGAAATCCTTTTTATCTCCGGCAAGGCTGGCTATCCGGTCGGAAGCGCCAGCGATTTGCTGTACGGAATCAGGTTTGACCTTTTGCTATCTCTTAGATTATCTGCAATTGTACTCCTGCCATTTCTTCTCATTGATCATTATAACCTGAGGGGTGCCAGAATTTTTTTCGAGACTGTCGCGGCTATGGTCGTGGCAGGAGAGATTTTACTGCTGCAATATTTTGCGACTACCAAAATCCCATTAGGGTCGGATCTGCTGGGCTACTCAGCCGGCGAGATCGAACAGACCGTGGGAGCTTCGGGTAAGTTCAGCTTTGCAACCTTTGCCCCTGTCCTGATCTTTTTAGGAATTACCTGGTACCTTTACCACAAGAGGTACTATTTTAAACTGCCGAGGCTGGTCGTCAAACTTTACATTTTTTCCCTGTTTTTCGCCATACTTCCAATTGGTGGTTATAATCCGGATCCGGTAGATTACAAAAACGAGTTCAGCATGAACATTGCCGCGAATAAATTCAATCTTTTCAGCGGTAGCATGTTGAATTATTACAAGCAAAAAAACGGATCATCCAGCTTTGAACTGAATGGCAAACCTCAGGTCGCTGAAGATATAGCCGCTGATAGCATTCAGTTATCAAATCTGGACAATCAATTGATCCTGAAATCCGGGAAATCCGAGTCGCCGGGAAATCCATTTACCTATTTGAGCCAGGACTATCCATTTCTTCACAAGGAGACCACCCCGAATGTGCTGGCGCCATATTTTAAACCCGGCGCTACTGCCCCATCGTTCGTTTTCATTTTGGTGGAAAGTCTTGGGCGGGCCTACAGTGGGGATGGCGCTTATCTGGGAAGTTATACCCCGTTCCTCGACTCGCTTATGGCCAAAAGTCTCTACTGGGAGAATTGCCTCAGCACGTCGGGCCGTACCTTCAGTGTGCTTCCATCCATGTTGGGATCACTACCGTTCGGAGAAAAGGGATTTGCCGATCTGGGAGATAAGATGCCCGATCACCTGAGCCTGATCAGCATGCTGGTTAACAGGGCCGGTTATACCTCTTCATTCTACTATGGCGGTGATACAAAATTCGACGCAATGGAGCCATTCCTTCGGCGTCAGGGAACTTCAAATGTCGTTGGGATCCATGACTACGGCAAGGAGTACAAACAATTGCCCTCCGACAAGAACGGATACTCATGGGGCTACGGAGACCTCGACATTTTCAAAAAATACCTGACGGACCTGAAATCGCACGAGACTGAAAAAAGGGTTGATGTGATGCTGACCCTCTCCATGCACAATCCGTTTATGGTGCCTGACCAACAGCATTACAACGATCTTGTCGAGAAACGGATGGCAGAGCAGCACCTGACTGAGGATCAAAAACAATACAACCGACTGTATATTCCTCAGTTTGCTACCATGCTCTATTTCGACGATGCGCTGAGGTATTTCTTTCAGGAGATCGGCAAGATGAAAAGCTTCGAAAATACCATCTTCATCATTACGGGTGACCACAGGATGCCTGAAATCCCTATCAGTACGCAGCTTGACAGGTTTCATGTGCCGCTGGTCATTTACTCCCCTATGCTGGAAAAGTCGGAAGCCTTCGGCTCCATCGTGACCCATTACGATGTGACCCCTTCTTTGCTGGCTTTGCTGAAAGATCGGCTTCATCTCTCCCTGCCCTCGGTAACCTCATGGATCGGGCATGGCCTGGACACCAATCCATCTTTCAGAAATCTTAATGAATATCCATTGAAACGAAATACCGGCGAGCTAACAGATTACATCAGCGGGGATCATTTCATTTCAGGCTCCTCCCTCTACAAGGTCTACCCGGACCTTAACATTGAACCCGAAAATAATCCTGAACTGAATGACATGCTTCAAAAGCAGTTTGCCAACTACAAGGCAAAAAATAACTTCGCCACCCAAGGCAATCGGCTGATTCCGGACTCTCTGCTGAAATATAATCGACCTTAAGTTATTGACAGTTAAAAATTAAAGGGTTCGAAATGTCCAGTTTAATGAACGTTTCAAACCCTTTTACTTTTTAAAAATATCAATCAAGTTCTTTTTAGTCTCGACCCTTCGACAGGCTCAGGGACCGGTCTCATCTTCTCACCTTCCCCCTCGCCCACTTGACCCCTCGGCTTCGCTCGGGGACCCGGGTCGCCCAGTTAATTTGGCCCTTCGACTACGCTCAGGGAGCATCATCTTCCTGTCATTCCCACTCCAAGTCTTTCAGTCGTCCTAGTCATCCCAGTCGTCCCAGTCTTTTCTTACCTTCTCGGTCTTTTCTTACCTTCCCGGTCTTTCCAGCAATTTAAAGAATTGATCCAACTGTGGAAGGATCACGATCCGGGTACGGCGGTTGGCAGCTTTCCCTTCTGATGTATCGTTGGCGCCCAGCGGTTGGTATTCGCTTCGTCCGGCGGCGGTCATCATCGAGGGGCTCAATCCATATTTGTTTTGCAGTACCCTGACAACGGCCGTGGCCCTTTTGACGCTAAGGTCCCAATTGTCGATCAGGTCGCCTCTGCTGAATGGAACATTGTCCGTATGGCCTTCCACCATAAACTCAATGTCTTTCTGATTTTTCAGCACAGTAGCCACTTTACCGAGGATTTCGCTGGCCCTTGGCGTGATGTTGTAACTTCCGCTCTGGAAGAGCATCTTGTCGGAGATATCGATGTAGACGACCCCTTTGTCGACTTTGATGTTGATGTCCTTGTCATCGAGGTTGCCGATGGCGCCTTTCAGGTTCATCACCAGTGCCATGTTCAGGGAATCGCGCTGTGCCAGGGAAGATTGCAGGCTATAAATCATGTGGTCTTTGACACCCATGTTTTCCATCGATTTCTTGATACTCTCGGCCTGGGAACTGGATATGACCGAAAGGTTTTCCAATTGTTTCAGCGCCTGGGTATTGTTCTCTTTAAAAAAGGTATTTTGGTCTTTCAAAATTGCCAATTGCGACTGAAGGTCAAGATTTTTTGTTTCCAATTTTCTTTTTTCACCTTCACACCCCGAAAGATCCTGCTGTGTTTTGGTAACTACTGACTTTTGCTCGGCTAACTGAGCCTGAGAACTCTTAAATTTCTTGGAACTAACGCAGGAACCAAGTATGGATGCTGCGAATAAAAAAACAATCAATTTTGTCTTCATAACTGTATCGATTTAAATTTCTAACTACTCATCAATCATTTTTCGTAGTGGTAAACGGAAATAAAATAGTTATCACCACAATAGACACATAGTTCACAATAGGTACTAATTATTTCCCGTTTAATACAAAATTAGAACTTAGCAGATTACAAACATCGTTCATTATCAATAATTAACAAAATATAACTTTAATCCAGGGCAATTTAAAGTTGAAATGTAGATTTGATTACGTTTTCTTAACTTACCAGGAAAACTTTCGGATGTTTCTTTCGTTCTAAATAATAGGTCCTCTCCGAATAGCAAAAAAATAAGAAGGCCACTAAGGCACTAAGACACAAAGGCTCACAAAGCCTTAAATATCAGAACAATAACACTTAGTGAAACCTTTGTGTCTTAGTGCCTTAGTGGCAGGAAAAGACTTATCAGAGTGGACTCAATAATAACGAACAATAAATGCATGTCTGTAAATACAAAGATTTTATACAT
>JAVHPO010000281.1:11739-13998 GCA_036170635.1 Prolixibacteraceae bacterium
AAGGAGGATATAAGCACCTATCTGAATGTTGCCATCATTGGCGGTGGACCCACAGGTGTTGAACTTGCCGGAGCTGTGGCGGAGATGAAGAAGTATGTTTTGCCAAAGGATTATCCCGAACTGGATATGGGCAACATGAAGATCATGCTATTCGAAGCATCGCCCCGATTGTTGGCCGGAATGTCGCAGGAAGCATCAATAACAGCAAGAAAATATCTCGAAGAACTGGGCGTAGAAGTCAGGACCGGCACAGCCGTTTTGAATTACGACGACAGGGTCCTTTCACTTCCCAACAATGAATCGATCAATGTCAAAAATGTAATATGGGCTGCCGGGGTTACCTCTGGACGAATAGAAGGCATTTCCGACCAATCATACGGACGGAACAACAGACTCGTTGTCAACAGGTTCAACCAGGTGGAAGGATACCAAAACATCTTTGCCATTGGCGATAATAGCCTTATGACAGAAGATGCTTATCCCAACGGACATCCTCAGGTCGCACAAGTTGCGCTGCAACAAGCCAGTTTACTTTCCGGCAATATCAAGCGAATGGGTAAAAACAAACCTATGAAACAGTTTCATTACCACGATAAGGGTTCGATGGCAACGGTTGGCCGTCATCTCGCCGTCGCTGATTTGCCCTTTGGAAAATTCAAAGGTTACATAGCCTGGATGCTTTGGTCGATCGTGCATCTTCTTTCGATCATCGGTGTTAAAAATAAGCTTTTCATCCTGCTCGACTGGACCTGGAAATACATTACCTATGATCAGGCGCTAAGGCTGCTGATTAAGCACAAGGCGAGGGCGTAATGTGAGGATGTGCTAATGAGATGATGGCGGAAATAATGTGAAAATTGGGAAATATGAAAATGTGGAAATGAAGCCAGCCGTTGAGCATAGCTGAAGGGGGAAACAGAGAATTTCAAATTCTCTTCGCCCGCCAATTGCCCTTCTTCAGGTACCAAAGCGAGAGGAGTCCGATTAGGATAAAATAGACATATTCGGCCACCCATACCCACTCGATAGTCAACTTCAAATGAACCGCGATCAGCCAGGTAAAACCCAGGTAGGCTGACAAAGTGACCGCTTCAATAGCCAGTGAAATCCGGGTATTGGCAGTTCCGAGCACCCCGTTGAAAAGAACGCTCATCACGGAGAAGATGGTGAGCGCACCCATGATGATGTAAAAAGAGGGAATTGTTGCTTCTATCAAAGCCAAATTATTGGTGTAGATGGAGATGATAAACTTAGGGAACATCAAGGCAATCAACACGATACCAAAGACAGCCAAAAAGCTTACTTTCAAAATTTTATAAATGATAGGCATGACGCTTTCGGGTTTTCCCTCCCCTATGGCAGCGCTTACCAGGGAGCTCGCCACCGTGCACAGGGCCCATCCGGGGATCATGAAAAAGATGTAGATGGAACGGATAATGTTCGACACAGCCAGGGGACGCTCCCCCATCTTCTCCACCAGCATGAAAAAAACGAACCAGCTGCCAAACGAGAGCACAAACTGCATCATGATAAAGACGGAAATACTAAGGGTCTTTTTGACAATGGCCAGATCCGGCTTCACCAGGCGAAAAAGGTGATACTGCTTCAATTTGCTGTTTCCGGCGGTGATCCAGATGAAAAAGAGTAGTGCACAACCCTCTGAGATGGATGAGGCAATGCCAGCACCTTGTATCCCCATTTTGGGAAATCCTGCATGGCCAAAGATTAGCAGATAATCCAGAATAATATTGAGAATTGCCATGATACCTGCGCTGATGCTGAGGTATTTTGTAAAGGAAATTCCTGTATAAAACGAACGAAAGAGCATGGCGGACATGGCAAAAAATAGACCCAAAACCCTGTATTTCAAAAAGATCGAACTTGCCTCGTAAATTGAATCGGAAGTTAGGGCCAACCTCAGGAAAGAGCTGCCAAAAAAGTAAACAGCTGCTGTCATCACCAGCGAAAAAAGCCCGACGAAATAGAAGCTATTGTCGAAAATAGGACCTATCGCAGAATAGTTTTTCTCGCCGTAACGACGCGCCACCAGGATCTGCACCCCGGTGGTGAAACCGAATCCCACCATGAAGAGGATCAGGTAAAAAACCCCGCCAATGGCTGAAGCGCCAAGCTCTACCTCCCCTACCCTTCCGAGAAAGGCGGTATCCGTGACGCCGACAATGTTTTGCGCCAGAAGACTAAGCATGATAGGTCCGGAGATCTGCCAGATCTCCTTGTTGGAGGGTTTCGACATGGAAA
>JAVHPO010000281.1:14098-37920 GCA_036170635.1 Prolixibacteraceae bacterium
GGCATGCAGGAGGGTTTGATCACTGTCATAACCTCAGCAGGGATCGTGGAGACGGAATCTTTCTTTGCCGGATCCTGGGCAAATGCAGATCCTGCACAAAATAAAACGGTGGCCATTATGATTATTCTTCCAGTCATTTTGAACATTTTAAATTTTGTCGCTATCATGTTGTTTTTTATCTCAATTTAACTACAATTTGGATCAAGATGTTTCACAAATTAAAGAAATAAATTCGACCCTACGACCCTTCGACTTCGCTCAGGGACCACCTCGCTCAGGTACCGATCTCATTTCCACCTTTCCACATTTTCCAATTTTCACATTATTTCTTCGTCATCTCCTTCACCATCATTTCAGCCAGGGTTTGGTAATCGTCGTCAAAATGGTGGTTGCCTGGTACAATTTGCACTTTTGCATCTGTTTGTTGAAATGCCTGCCGCACCTCCTCACGTTCATCACTTCCAAAGAAAATGGTTGTTTTAGTTAAATCTATTGCTTTCATCTCCCTGATTACATCAAATTCACCTTTGGAGGGGCCTATATTGAGCATATCAGATAAATGGACTTCAAAATCACAGCGCATATCGGGATTGATCATGATTGAGGAACTGAGTCTGCCGGTAATCCCAGCCGGAAACCGGTTCACCAAAAATGGGACAAGAGAGGCTCCGAATGAGAAACCGGTCAGGATAAATTTGTCGCGTTTCCACCTGGCTCCAAAAGTTTCGACAATGGTTACCAGATCTGCAGCGGCCTCCTCAGGTGTTTTCCGGTCCCAAAAATATTTTTTGGTATTCAGCATTATAACGGGAAATCCTTTTTTAGACAAATAGTTACACAAAGAGTCACTGAAAGTGGACCATCCACCGTCCCCGGAAATATAAACAACTATTGGGAGGGTCGGTTCTATTGAGCTTTCAATGACTCTCAAAGGTATTTCCCCTATAGATCTCTTCTGAAAAGTATCGTTAGATCCGTTAGATACAATACTGAAAATGAACAAAAGTAATAGAATCAGAAAAATAGGTCTCATGTTTTAATCACTTTGGACAAAGCGGTAGGAATCTGCGTCAAATCATAATCATGCTGGTAGATCAGGTATTTGTTGTACCAGATGGTTGCAAATTTCTCTTTGTATTCCCGCATCCCCTTGTATTGAGAAAAACTCTTGATCTTTTCGTAGGCAAACTTCATGGATTTCTCCGAAAATTTGGTTGGATCCTTGAGTCCCGACATTGGGGCAAAACCAAGGTTTACCGTTTCAAATCCTTCAGATTTAAGATAATTGAACATTTCGACCAGAATAAAATCCATCACGCCATTGGGCGCGTCACTGGTTTTACGCAGCAGATCATAAGTAGATTCGTTTTTCGCGTAATCGGGAATAATATTCAGGAAGGCCACTACTTTTTCTTCAGAATTTTCGACGGTCAAAATGGTCTGCTGTTTGAGCTCCTCCCAGTCGAACATCCCCTGGGAGAAGATGATCTCCTTACGGTCGGTATCCGCCAACCATTCATCCGAGACAGATTTGATCTTCTGCAGCTGACCGTCTTTTATAGGAGGGATATGAAAATATATCTTGTAGCCCCTCTCCTTCACTTTGGATATTGCGTTGCGGATGGATTTGCGGGACCCTCCTTCCAGGGAGAATTTGCTGAGATCGACAACCCCCTCCTGCCCAAGAAACATCGACTTCTTTTTCAGGCTTTTGTATATGGGCAACGACTCCTGCGGAACCCTGTAATAGAAGCTCTTCAACCCGTTTTCATAGCAAAAGCGATCGAACAACCGAATGCACTTTTTCATATCTTCAGCATTCCCGGCTACGGGATTCTCGAGAACCACGGCAAAATTTCCGGCTATCCTGTAGGAGATAAAAGCTTCCAGCCCTTCAGGCTCAAAGACCATCTTATCCTGGTAAGTCTTAAAATAATCAAGACTGGAATTTCCATACAATTTTAGCAGACGGTTGGGCCGCTCCAGTTCCTCTTTTGTGCAGGTGTTTTTCATAAAATAGGGACGAATCAGGGTATAAAAGAGGAAAGAGAGGGATAGAAAACCACTGACGTTGATGGATAGAATAAATTTAGAAGCAAATTTGTCCAATGGAATCAAATCGCTACTGCCGATGAGAAAATAGTTCTGTAGTGCATATTGTATGGATTCGCCCAGGCTGAAATCGATGTTGAAATGTTTCTTGTCCAGAAAGTAAAATCCGATCGCACTGTAAACCATGACCGCCGCGATGCTGAACAGCGCTGTCTGTATACCAACAATCCTTAGCTTTGGATTGTTCTTGATGTAGTAATCTTTGCGGGTATAGATGAGAACCCCAAGCACAAAAAGGGCCAACAAAGCCTCTTCATAATCCACAGCTTTGGTGAGGTTTCCAAAAAAAGAGACAACAGTAAGGACAATAGCAACCCACCATGCTGTTCTTAAACCCTTTAACATGAAGGAGGCTGTAACCAGCAAAATTAATCCAAGGACCAGTACAAAATAGTTTGAAACCTCCATTGCATCGACCGGAATAAAATGCTTAAGCCATCTTACCCGCTCATGGATGGCCGGAGTCAATACAGATATGATATTGACAATGCCAAGGGCAAATAGCAGCAATGCCGGAACAATGCGCATAATCAGCTTGTTGATCTTCAGGAGAAAGGTGACAACCCCGGCAACCAAAGGCATCCAAAACTCAAAGAAACGGTACAAAAAGGTAATGGCAATTGCTTCGACGCTAGTGAATCCATACCGGCCCAATAGATAAGCCATCGAAAGTTCTATGGCGCCAAGACCCCGAAGAAATGGAGATACAATCAGGAAAATGACAGAGATGATGTATCCAAGCAGGGCAACAAAAAGTGAGGGTTGAACATGGAGCGCCATCATTGCCACATAAAGATGTGCAATCCCGACAAATTCAATAACTACCGATATTGCAAGCGTTTTTAAAAGCTGCAACCTGTTCAGTTTCATATCCTCCAGTTCTACAACCAGCTCCTCAAGTGAAGGAAAGAAGCGGATCAACCCGCGGTAGAGCGGCCCCTTTTTTAAAAATGAGTGAAAACCCAGGTAGACAAATCCCAGCAAAAGAATCACTGACAATAGTCCAATCCATTCCCCCTGTCCAATCGCACCATCGGCTACGGCATAAGCAAATGCAGGTACAGCAACCAAAACAACAGAGAGTATCCCGACAAACCCATACACCGTAGAGGCAAAATGAATGTTCAATTTTGAAATCCCCCGTCTTTCGATGTCGCTGGTAAAAAATGCCAGGGAAGAGACTCCTCCGGCAGGGAGAAATACGCTGATAAAATTTCGCTTCAGGAATAGTTTGATCCCTATCAACAACGGCAGTTTGTGACGAAAAGTAGCGAAAGAGGCAACATACATGTAACCCTGAATTACTATGTAACAGATTGTTAGCCCTAAACCAAGCAAAACAAGCTCCCAACCGGCCGAACGCAGAAGTTGATTGATAGCTACCAACTCAGTCTTTTGGTGATTGAAAAACCAAATTCCAACGACAATAGATAAAATCGTAAATATGGATTGTAAAATCAATTTTCCATTCTCTCCGATAAAGGAGAAAGAGAGGCTCCTGTTTCCGAAAAAATTTGAGATTTTATTGAAAATTGATAGCGTAAATCCCTTCAATTTGTTCATGTTTAATATTTTATTACGATTTCGATCATGAGTGATTTATGATCTTAAATTTTCAGGTTGATTAGAACATTCCATTCACAAAAGCTGAAACGACAATGATTTTATGTATTCCATTCGTTATGAAACTCAGCCAAAAATTGCTCCATAAATGCGTGCTTTCTTTCGGCAAGGGACTTCCCGGTAGGGGTATTCATCCGATCTTTTAACAATAACAATTTTTCGTAGAAATGGTTGATGGTTGGGGCATCACTTTTTTTGTACTCATCCTTCGTCATGTTCATGTTGGGTTGAATATCCGGATGATAAAGCAACCTGTTTTTAAATCCACCGTAGTGAAACGCCCTGGCGATACCGATAGCACCAATGGCATCCAACCGGTCGGCATCCTGGACAACCCGAAGTTCAGGAGAGTTAAAAACCGAAAGATGGTTTCCTCCCTTGAATGAGATATGGCGGATAATATTCCCAACATGCTCAACGACGGATGGTTCAACACCCATGGATTTCAAAAAAGAAACGGCTTTCTTCGGACCAATATCCTCATTGCCCCCATGAAATTTTGAATCGGCAATGTCGTGCAGCAGGGCAGCCAATTCAACAACAAACGGGTTGGATGGCTCATAAGCAGCGATCAACTTTGCAGTATGCCATACCCTTTGGATATGCCACCAGTCGTGACCCTTTTCACCGTTCTCCAACTCCTTCTGCACATACGATGCACAGCTATCAATTATATTTTGTTCTTCTAAATTCATTGATATCAATTAATTCCAAAATCTATCACCTTCCTTTCGTGCCCTTTGTGCAGTACTTTGAGACCTTTGTGGTTAAAGCTTTAATAATTACCACCAAGGCCGCAAAGGAATGCACAAAGGAAACACAAAGTAAGTAGGTTCCTGTCAGGAATCCTTGTTCATGACACCAAGTTTATCCAACAACCAGAATATCAATGACAATACAACGCCAATGATGGCAGCGAAGGCCATCCCTTTGAGTTGTACTGAACCAATGTTGATGGCTGCCCCGCTCACACCGACCACAAAAGTGATCGCACCCAAGACCATATTTCTGTTCCTGCTAAAATCGACTTTTTGTTCCACAAACATCCTGAAACCCTGAACCGCAATTACTCCATAAAGTAAAATGGTAATTCCACCCATCACGGGGGTCGGAATGGTGGAAATGGCGGCCGAAACTTTACCAATGGACGAAAAGCCGATGGCCATCAACGCAGCACCGCGAATAACCCACACCGAATAGACCCTCGTAACTGCCATCACACCGATGTTCTCGCCGTATGTAGTATTTGGCGGTGAACCGGTGAGACCCGACAGCATGTTGCTGATCCCATCCCCAAGGAGCGAACGGTGCAGACCGGGTTTCTTCATCAGATCCTCTCCGGTAATTTTACCGGTCACAATCAGGTGGCTGATGTGTTCGGCGAGTACGACAATACATGCCGGGGCGATGATGATGATGGCGCTCAGATTGAAAACGGGAGCGTGAAATTTCGGCAGAGCGATCCAGGCAGCATTGCTGATGGCAGGGTCAATCCCCAATAAGATGGGGACGAGGATGGTGGCCCCAAACATTGCCGTCAAATGCTGGATGCTAAGCGGAAGGCTCTCCAGTATAGGAAGCTTCTCATGAATTCCGATAATTCTTCTAGCCATAGGGAAGTAAGATTAAGAGATGATTGGTCGTTTGAAATTATGAAAATAAATAGAAATAGGTTGCCCTTCGACCCATTAACTTCGCTCAGGGACTGAAATTCTTCCTATCACTTACTTTCCACGGGCTACCGCGGACGGTTCGTTGTTCATCATTACCAACCCAACCCGGGGTTCCGCTCCTTCGTCGCTTTACCCCGGGCTACAATATTGGTCGTCCCTGACGGGATTACAAAATTTCAAGGTTATACTCAGCCAATCATCACATCATCTAATCCTCACATCATCTAATCAACACCCTTCGGCTTCGCTCAGGTGTCGGCTTCATTTCCACATTTTCACATTTCCCAATTTTCACATTACCTACTCCTCCATGGTACTCAAATCCCCGTCAGGAAGTCCCAACGCCCTCGATTTAAGCAATCGTCTCATGATTTTCCCACTTCGGGTTTTGGGCAGAACATCGGCGAATTGAATGGCTTCAGGACGTGCAATTTTTCCAAGATGTTCCTCCATGTGCACCATCAGTTCATGTTCCAGCTCCTTGCTCGGTTTGTAGTTGCTTCTGAGTACTGCCGTAATGTGGATGGCGTTCCCTTTCAAATGATGGGGCAACGCAATGGCAGCCGACTCCACAATGGCGGGATGGCGTGCCATCACTCCTTCAATTTCGGCGGATCCCAGCCGGTAACCACTCACCTTGATGACATCGTCGTTCCGTCCGATGATCCAAAAGTAGCCATCTTCATCCTTTTTGGCAGAATCGCCGGTATGGTACCAACCCTGCTTTTTGTATTTTTCCCAGTACGTATCGATGAAGCGTTGCGGATCATTAAAAACCGACTTGGCCATGCCCGGCCAGGGAGTTTTGATCACGAGTGTCCCCTCTTCTCCTGCAGGAACCTCTTTACCGGCATCATCCACAACAGCCAGATCATTCCCGAAGAAAGGTTTGGTTGCAGAACCCGGCTTCAATGGGGTAATGGGCAGCGGGGTAATGACAAATCCGCCGGTTTCGGTTTGCCACCAGGTATCCATGATAGGACATTTCCCATGTCCTACCACTTTGTGAAACCAGTTCCAGGCTTCTGCATTGATGGGCTCTCCTACCGACCCAAGCAGTCTGAGCGAGCTGATATCGTTGCGGTTTGGCCACGAATCGCCAAAGCGCATCAAGCCGCGAATGGCGGTTGGGGAGGTATAGAGAATGTTGATTCCATACTTTTCGACCATCTTCCACCATCTGTCCGGATAGGGGTGATTGGGAGCGCCCTCGTACAACATGATGGTCGCACCGTTGATCAGCGGACCATAAACAATGTAGCTGTGGCCGGTAATCCATCCAGGATCCGCCGCACACCAGTACCTGTCTTCCGGTTTGATGTCAAAGACCATCTTATGCGTTGTGGCCGTATAAACACTGTATCCTCCGTGGGTATGAACCAGGGCTTTGGGCTTACCGGTTGAACCGGAGGTGTAGAGCAGAAAAAGCATATCCGACGAATCCATCACTTCGGTTTCGCATTTGTAGGAGGCAATAGGCAAGGACTTCAGGTCGTGGTACCAGTAATCCCTGTCATTCTCCATGTAAACGTCAATACCGGTGCGCTTGACGGTGATACAAATTTCCATGGTGGGCGAAAGTTCCATTGCCTTGTTGACGACACTCTTCATCTCAACCACCTTTCCTCTTCGGTAGCCACCATCCGCAGTAATAACTACGCGACTGTTGGCATCGTTGATGCGATCGGCAAGCGCTTCGTGGCTGAATCCACCGTAAACAACACTATGAGCTGCCCCAATTTTGGCGCATGCCAGCATGGCAAAAAGCTGCTCGGGAATCTGGGGCATGTAAATGGTCACCACGTCACCCTTTTTTACGCCCATGCTTTTCAGGATATTGGCGAACTGGGAAACTTCGCGGTTAAGGGCATGGTAGGAGTAGGTTCTCGTTTCGCCCGGTTCTCCTTCCCAGATGACTGCCAGTTTATTTCTGGTAGCAGAACTTAGGTGCCGGTCGATGGCGTTCAAAATAATGTTGGTTTTGGCACCTTCAAACCATTTAAAAAATGGAGCTTCGCTTTTATCCAATACTTTATCCCATTTTTTGTACCACGACAACTGTTCTGCCTGCTCTGCCCAGAATGCCTCTGGTTGATCCAGTGAATATTGGTACAATTTATCGTACTCCTTTACATTTGCCTGATTAACAACTTCCTGGGAAGGTAAAAAGAGTGTTTTTTCGTCGCCTTTTTCCATTTTAAATAGTGGTTTAATTGAGTTTTGTTTAACTAATATTGTGAATATATTTAAATTTCAATTTAATAGAAGGTGATACAAATATCCTGAATATCGGAAGTAAAAATATCAAACCTTTTTACGTTACAAAGCAAAATAGGTTAATATTTTACTATTTGTAACATATTCAACCACTTTTGGTATTGAACCCAATAATTTCTTACTTTGTATTACAGTGAATCCGTAAATTTGGTTTATACAACAAATTCAACAGCGCAAAGAGGTCTCCCTGGCAAGCCATTTACCTCCTGCTGTCACAAAAATAGTCGCCATGCCCGAATCCATCATCCATCGAAGTAGTCCTGATAAGAAAGCAATTATTTCCCGGCAGGGAGATTTTACTTACAGCCAATTGTTGCGGCACATCCAACAATACGCCCAATTGTTCAGTACGAAAGGATATTCCAAGGTCGCAATTTATGCTGAGAACAGGGTTGAGTGGTTCTTCGCTTTTTATGCAGCTCTCCAAAACAACTGCATCCTTATCCCCATTGATTTCATGGCTTCTGCCGAGGATGTCGCCTATATTCTGGATGACTGCCAGCCTGAATTGATTTTTATCAGCGAAGCGATGCAGGAAGCTTATGCAAAAGTGGTGGCCAAAAGCAAACACCAGCCGGAAGTCATCCTCTTTGAGAATCATCCGCCGGTTACCGGTCAGCCCGAATCGGAATGGATAGGCCCGGACGACAACGAGACTACTGCGGTGATCATCTATACCAGTGGCACTACAGGAAGCCCAAAGGGAGTCATGCTCTCCTATACGAATCTGCTCGTAAACATGAAAGCTGTTGTGGAGGCCAAAATTTTTCATTCTGAAAGCCAGGTGCTGGTGCTGCTTCCGCTTCACCATATCTTCCCACTCCTGGGATCGATGATGGTGACCTTTTACTCAGGTGGAACAACGGTCGTTTCCCCATCCATGCAATCGACCGATCTGATGAAGACCCTGGCCGACAATTCGGTTACTGTATTTATCGGGGTACCCCGTTTGTATGAACTCATTTACAGGGGATTGATGGCAAAAATCAACAAAAGCTTTCTTGCCAAAACATTTTTAAAACTGGTTTACGCCACCAAAAGCCGCAAATTGGGAAAGACGCTGTTCAAAAAAGTACACAACGGTCTAGGTGGACACCTACGGTTTATGATTGCCGGAGGCGCGGCCCTCAACAAGGAGGTTGGGACTTTTTTCTATGCGATCGGCTTTGACATTCTGGAAGGTTTCGGCATGACCGAAGCGGCTCCGATGATCACCTTCCCGCGTCCCGGCAGGATAAAAATCGGATCAACAGGTGAGGCATTGCCAGGTATGACCGTAGAGATCAGGGATGGGGAAATTGTTGCCAAAGGACCCAACGTCATGAAGGGTTATTACAACCGTCCGGAAGAGACCGCCGAGGTGCTGAAGGATGGATGGCTTCTTACAGGGGATTTAGGACGAATCGACGAGGAGGGTTTCCTTTACATCACCGGCAGGAAAAAAGAGATCATCGTCCTTCCCAACGGTAAAAACATCAACCCGGTTGAAATAGAACAAAAGCTGGAATTTTTCTCGAAAGCGATCAAGGAGGTGGGCGTATTTATTCACAAGGAGATGCTTCATGCCGCCATCGTACCTGATTTGAAGTTCCTGACTGACAACTCTGTCACGGATTTGAACCACTATTTCAGGGAAGAGGTGATCACCCCCTTTAACGCAGAGTTGAGTTCCTACAAACGAATCATGCAATTCACGATTGTAAAAACGGATTTGCCACGTACACGCCTCTCTAAATTACAACGCTTCAAACTGGAGGAGCTGATCCATGATACTGAAAACAAGAAGCAAGCAAGCGAGGATCCCGATACCGCAGAGTACCTGGCGGTGAAGAGCTTCATTGAGAGTCAGGTCGATATGGATGTATCCCCCGACGATCACCTTGTCTTTGATATTGCCATGGACTCCCTTGGAAAGATGAGCCTTATCGATTTTATCGAAAAGACATTTGGAATCAAGCTGGAGGAAGAGCAGTTGCTGAAATTTCCATCCATTGGCGAGATTGCGGAATACATCGGCGCCAACAAACTTTTTCACAAGGAACAGAGTGGCGACTGGTCAGGCAATCTGAAAGATGACCAACAGGTCGAATTACCAAAATACTCCTTTTGGCTAAAGTTCATTGTCGCGTCAGTGCGGGGTTTCTTTAGCCTTTTCTTCAAATTTAAGGTAAAAGGAATCGAAAACATTCGCACCGGGCCCTGTTTCATCGCCCCCAACCACCAGACAAAGTTGGATGCGTTTCTGGTTCTATCCTGTCTGGACAGAAAGACCCTGAAAGATACCTACTCCTATGCCAAGAAGGACCATGTCAAAAGCCGTGTGCGTCAGTTTTTGGCGCGTCGCACCAACATCATTGTGATGGATTTGTCCAAAGAGCTCAAAGAGTCAATTCAAAAGATGGCGGAGGTGGTTAAACTTGGCAAGAAAATACTGATTTTCCCGGAAGGGACCCGGACCACGACCGGGAATATCGGCGACTTCAAAAAAACCTATGCTATTCTAAGCAGTGAATTAAATATTCCGATTCTACCTGTTGCCATCACCGGAGCCTATGAAGCAATGTCGTCCGGTAAGAAAAAAATCAAATCAGGCTCAACGATAGTGGTTGAGTTTTTGCCACCGGTAAATCCTGCCGGGATGACCCCAGATCTTTTGAATGCCGCCGTCAAGGCCAGGATCACTGAAGCTGTTTCCACCAATTCAAAAACTATTTAACTGAATAACCATGCGTTGTTGCTATTATATCTGCCTGCTATTGGCAGCCTCTCTCCTCTTTTCCAACTGCAAATCTAATGTTGCGGAAACTGTTGATGTCCTCATAAATAAAGATACTTACCTGGTCAGCTATGCTTTGGTTAGGTCAGCAACGGCTGCGGATGTAAAGTCCCTGTTTAGTCCGGTACAGTCGGTCTATCCAGACGTAGCTGATATTCTCCCTTCGGTAAATTTGGGATTTAAAGTCTATGTCGTTACCTACAATACCACGCTGGGCACCAAAAAACTGGTGGCATCCGGGGTGGTATGCATTCCTGACGGTGGAGGCACCTACCCGATCCTCAGTTTTCAGAACGGAACCAATACGGTTTATATCAACGCCCCTTCCGTCAATGCTGCAAGTTACAATGTGCAGTTGATCTCAGCATTTGCCTCCACCGGATTTGTGATAGTAATTCCTGACTATTTGGGATTTGGTTCATCTACAGAGGTTTTCCACCCCTATCTTCATATGCCATCGACGGTAACCTCCATCCTTGATCTATTCAGGGCGGTAAAGGAGATGGGCGCCAAGGCAGATCTAAACTTGAAGCTTTCACCAGATCTATACCTCATGGGATATTCGCAGGGAGGATTGTCAACACTACAACTGCACAAAGCAATAGAAACAAGTTACAGTAGTGAATTTAACCTGAAAGCGGTTGGTTGTGGCGCGGGTCCCTACAACCTTACATCGATTACCACGATAGTGGTTGGGGCAGCCACCTACCCTCAACCCTATTACATCGCCTACATTATGAAGGGGTTCAAATCTGTGGGGGCTTTCCCCAATCCCTATACTGATATTTTCAACGAACCCTATGCCTCACGCATCGACGGACTTTTTAACGGGCTCAACAGTGGAAGCGACATCAACAGTCAGTTATCCACCAACATGTCTCAGCTCTTCACCAATGAGTTTCGTACGACTTTGACAACCAATACAAAATTCAAAGAGATGCGGGATGCCCTTGCGGCCAGCAGTGTATCGGCATGGAAGATCAAAACACCGCTGATTCTGACGCATGGTCAGGCGGATACGGATGTTTCACCATTGATGACATCGCAACTTTATACAGACTTGATGAACCTGGACTCGACACTTCCTGTTACCTATATCCCACTGGCAGGAATGGATCACGGAGGGGCAGCTGTACCTTCGCTGGTTGGTTTTGTTAAGAGGTTTCTAGTAATCAAAGGCAAGTAGTTTTAAGATTTGTGCCCAATGATATTACACAGAGGAAGAAGGAGGTAACACGGAGTTTCACAGAGGGAAAAATATTTATTAATTTCTCTGTGTAACTCTGTGTGACCTCTGTGCTACTCTGTGTAAGAATTAATATCCACCATTAAAGAAATGATTGAAATAAGAAGAGTTGGAGAGGATGATATCCCGGCCATGACAGCCGCAAGGCTCAACTATCTTACTGAGATGCAAGGGGCAAGACCCGAAGCCTACATGAAGGAGTTGAAGGTGAAGCTCCAGCAGTTTTTCGCACAGACTATGAAGGAGGGAAGCTTTTTTGCCCTGTTGGCATATTATGATGGAAAGGCTGTCAGTTATGGCGCAATGGTCCTGAAAAAAATCCCCGGGGATCTGAACCAATCTTCCTACCTGGAAGGTGATATCCTGAACATGTACACCCTTCCGGAATACCGCAGAAAAGGGATTTCCTCATTGATATTGAGACAGTTATTAACAGAAGCCAAAACTATGGGAGTTAGCAAGGTTGCCCTGCACTGCTCCAAAGACGGGGAACCCCTCTATCGGAAGTTCGGGTTTACAGATCCGGTTTATCCGTACCTGGAGTTGATAGTGGAGGGAGACGGAAAGGATAAAGGATAAAGGATAAAGGATAAAGTAAAAAGGATAAAGTAAAAAGGATAAAGGATAAAGGATAAAGTAAAAAGGATAAAGTAAAAAGGATAAAATAAAAACGCTTTGATCCTTATTTTCTTATATGTAACTCCATCTTGTTACGCAAAGGATGCAAAGAGAGAGGCAAAGAATTCCAATTTGAACTTTGCGTACTTTTGCGGTTTTTCTTGGCGTACTTTGCGTGAACTTTTTTTGACATTCATATGTTGGATAAAAAAATTCAATACTGAGCGGACTACTGACGTGCAACCAAAGCTAAAGTCTAACAGCCAAAAGCTAATTTTTACTACTTCGGCATCTCTGATATCTCTTTCACTTTTTTGTTTTTCCCCTCAATGTACATTTTGAACTCTTCCGGAGCGTTTGGCATGGCCATTTCAAAACGGATGTTCAATCCCTTTTCTTCCAGCTTTTCATAGGTAAGCCTGAAACGCGGCATGGCAGGGTTCGCCTCGCTGGTCAGGAAGATTTTATTGTCCGAATAGGTGATATCGTAATTGATGACATGGCTTTCATTGTCAAAATAGATCGCCTTTACCGGATTGCCATCCCTGTTTTTGTAGATAATCATGACATCCTCGTGGACCGAAGCCGGTTTTGAAGCTGTAGCCACAATCACAGTCCTGCCCTTTCTTTCCAGAATATTACCCTCAAGTTTTGGTTTTAAAGTAAACATTCCGCTGCCTTCTCCCGGCTGACCGCTTCCCTCACCTTTCCATTCACCAAGCATATACTGCCATTTCTCCCATCCTTTGTTAACATCCTGCGCAAGGATAGGTTGTGCGATTACAAAAACAAGAATCAGGGGTATAAAAAATTTTCTCATGGTATTGGTCCTTTTATATGTTTCTAGTTTGACAATGTGCCAATTACCAAGCAAAGTTAATACACTCCTTCGAATCCTATCCACCCGAACTACCAATGTAGCTATTGAAAATACGAGATCCGAAACTTAAAGTAGTTTATTATTGCTGGCCATTTCATTCTTCTTCATGTAATTTATTACATCATTACAATAGCATTCCGCTGATTTTAATAGGATTTTTTTACTAACTTAGAGGACAATTAAGCCCCTTATAAGCAATGATTTGACCCTTTCTATTTGCGTTTGAATACCTAAAATTATGACAAAAAGCAAAACAATAAATGTAAAAGGTACTGAGATTACCATTATTGAACGTCAGTCTTCGGACTTCATTTCATTGACAGATATGGTTAAAGGTTTTGAAGATGGTCTTGTATTAATTGAGAAATGGTTACGCAATAAAAACACGATTGAGTTTATCGGTATCTGGGAAGAACTAAACAATCCAGATTTTAATTACCCCGAATTCGGGGTAATTAAAAATGAAGCTGGACTCAATCGTTTCACTCTTTCAGTAAAAAAATGGATTGAAAAAACCAATTCCATAGGAATGATCGCCAAAGCAGGTAGATATGGTGGAACTTATGCTCACAAAGACATTGCTTTTGAGTTTGGCAGTTGGCTGAGTCCAGGTTTTAAGATGTACCTCATTAAAGAATATCAACGTCTAAAGGACGACGAAAGCGACCGGCTGAAATTGGATTGGAACCTCCAGCGCACCCTTGCCAAAGTAAATTATCACATTCATACAGATGCGATTAAAGAAAATTTAATTCCCCCGGAATTAACCAAACTGCAAATCAGCTTTGTGTATGCCAACGAAGCAGACATGCTTAATGTGGCCCTGTTTGGAAAAACAGCCCAGGAATGGCGAAACAAATACCCTGCTGCCGAAGGAAATATCCGCGATCATGCCACTATTGAGCAGCTGGTCGTGCTTTCGAACATGGAGAGTATCAATGCAGTATTGATCAATCAGCAACTTCCTCAAAGTGAGCGCTTGGTTCAATTGAACAAGATTGCTATTAGTCAGATGAGATCTTTGATGAACAACAGAAATTTGAAAAAATTGTAACAATCTGAAAACAAAACACGACAAGAAATTAATTCAATCAACGACCATGAATAAACTACTGATTGCAGCTACTTTCTTTATTCTTCATTTTTCATTGTCCGGACAAGAGTCCAGCCTATTGGCACTCACCCCTCCCATGGGTTGGAACAGCTGGAACTGTTTCAGGGCAGATATCAACGAAGACAAGATCAAGGCAATGGCCGATGCCATGGTGTTATCCGGTATGAAAGAGGCTGGGTATCAATACATCGTGATTGATGATGGCTGGATGACCAAGCAGAGAGACTCCACCGGTCACATTGTTGTTAACGCCACAAAATTCCCGAATGGCATCAAATCCGTGGCCGATTATGTACACAGCAAAGGTCTGAAATTTGGCATCTACTCCTCCCCCGGTTGCTATACCTGCCAAAAGCTGATGGGGAGCATCAGACACGAACAGATGGATGCCAACGATTACGATGCCTGGGGAGTAGACTATCTCAAATACGACTGGTGCAACTATCCAGGTAAAGAACCTGAATCGCTGAATACACCCATTGCTGATTGCAGGGCTGCATTTGAGTTAATGGGGAGATGTCTAAAAAACACCGGACGTCTGATCATTTACAGCGTGAACGACGAATGCGACAAAGGCACCAACGACGCAGCTTTACCGTGGATAAAAACAGTAGCCAACATGCACCGTACCGGGGATGATATTAAAAACAACTGGGAAAGAATACTCTACTGCCTGGATCTTACTGCTGATTTATGGCAATACGCGGAACCGGGATACTGGAACGATCCGGATATGCTGGAAGTCGGGAATGACACCAGGGAAAGCCTTTGGGGCAAAATATCCCCGGTTACCATGAGCCTGACAGAATACAAAACGCACTTTGGTATGTGGTGCATGGTTGCCGCTCCGCTTATTGCAGGCAATGACCTGAGAAGCATGACCTCAGAAATCAGGGATATCCTTACCAACAAGCAACTTATCGCCATTGATCAGGATCCGATAGGGAAGCAAGGAAGAAGAATAAGGCAGAAAGGCTATCTGGAAGTCTGGGTGAAAGAGTTGGTCGGGAACAGGTTTGCAGTAGCCCTGTTCAACAGGGGCAGCAATCCGGCAGACATCACTGTAAAATGGGATGAAATTGGCACCTCCGGAAGCAAAAGGGTAAGCGACCTCTGGTCTAACCGCGACCTGGGAAAATTCAAAAAATCCTATACCGGGGTTAAGGTAAAAAGACATGAAGCGAGGATTCTACTGGTTTCTCCGGTAGAACAATAGCTAAGTAATTGAAAATTGAAAATGGTCAATTGACAATGACGTATATATTTGTATTACTGAGCTATATGAAAAAAGAAGTAGTACATTATATATTTCTCATTACTTATTACATCCCAGATTACCTCTCATTTTCAACTGTCAATTTTCAACTGTCAATTTTCAATTGTCCATTTCTTAAATCAGTCAATAATTCATGTAACTTATTTCAGTCAAATCAGTAAATTCTAACAGTTTGGTGATTATCCATTTCTTTAACAAGTTTTATTACAATTTAAAATTTAGATTATGAAACTGCGTCTCCTAATGTTGGTGTTGTTCTTGATAACAAGCTCAGCAAAAATTCTTCAAGCTCAAGAGGTTAAAACCAATGCAGCTTCCGATACACTTGTGGTGGTTTGGTCGAGCGGCGATCCTGAAGTAGCCATGAAAGCATGTTTGATGTATGCCCACGCCGCAAAAAAATACAAATGGTTTAATGAGGTTATTTTGATCGTTTGGGGCCCTTCCGAGAAACTACTGGCCGAGAATGCCACACTGAAAGACAAAGTTGCCGCGATGAAAAAAGATGGCATCATCGTGGAAGCTTGCGTGGCCTGTTCGAATATGTACAACGTTACGAATGAACTCAAAGTCTGCCAGGTGGATGTGAAAGGGATGGGAGTTCCCCTGACCCGCTATTTGAAGAGAGGGTATAAAATTGTATCTTATTAAATCCTCCTCACTTTATCCTTTATCCTTTTAACTTTATCCTTTCAAACCTTAGCGTCTGCTTCCCTGTTCTTCTTGTCAACCACCTTCACAACATAAGACGCCGTTGCTGCAGCAGAATGCTTGTCCTCAAAATGATATGGGATTTTTGAGATCTGGGGTTTGAATGGAATCTCTACCACAAAAGCCCCATTTCGCCAGATTTCATACCTGTCGATGGCCGAATCACCGGCATAGGCAGTATGCCAGGTTATCTGGGCCCCGTTCGCGCCTCGGGTAACCTTTGTATCACGGGGTGGAGTCAACTCCTGATAAGTTTTTTGAAAATAGTTGGTCTTTCCCTCTTTGGCCTTTGACGCCAGAAGTTCAATGCTTTTACGTTGCTTTTCAGACACATCCTCCGGTTTAACCTGTGCGTGCTTCAGGTTGAAGGTGAGCTGGCACTGGGCAGGATCATCACTAATCTTGCCAATTCCAATGATAGCGGTATGAATTCCCGGTGTACTCAATGAATATTTTATCAACTGATCGGCGGGCAACTCCTTGCTTCCAACCTCCAATACCACATGCGAAACCTTGTTGGACCACTCCGCCTTCTTGGAGTACATGGCCCCGTCGGCAAAGACTTTCATGGCAATAATTCCCATTTTTTTTGCGGTGGCTATCGGGATGACGTTGTGCTGCATATTGAAATAGAGCTGGTCGTTGGCATTGATGGCCACCAGCATCCCATCCAGCAAGTCTTCACTGTCGCGTTGAATCATCTCCATCATCACAGCGGTATCGTTGTGTCCGGAAAAGCCTATATGCCGGATTAATTTTTCATTCTTCGGATTGAGTCCGGTGTGGTTGCTACCGTCACGAACATCCCTGAGCGCTGCCAGCGCACCGATGGTTGGCGCTTTAGGGTCGCGACTGTCATATCCTTCGTAAAGCGCATCCACCTCCTCCATCTTGTTAAGGTTGTGAATCAGCACCATATCCAGCCAAGCATCTTTGGGATAACTCCCCGAACCATCCCCGAAAATCTGGGTCAGTGAACGTCTGACATCGTCCAAAGCCTTGGAACCGGCCGGACCGTTGGAGTACCCCGCAACCGGACTGCCGTCCCCACCTTTTCCAAAACGCAGCATAGTTTTGGTAGTCAGGAAGATGGACTTTCGTTTGGAAGAATCGTAATTCTGTTTTCCCGGCACCAGGCCAAGTCTGGCAAATGCCTTTCCGTAGTTCAGCTGACTGGGACCATAAGCATTGGAAGTATCAAAATAATTAACTCCCAGATTATACGCCTTTTCAATGATCGCTACCGGATCCGTATTTTCAGGCGTCCATTGCAGGGATGACTGGCCACCAAGACCCAGCGTAGTAACTTTGAAGCCGATGCGGCCAAATGTTCTCTTCATCAGCGGAGCTGGGTGTGCGGGAGCTTCTGACGCGAAAAGATAGGGAGCCAATGAGGTTCCGGCGGCTACGAGCGCGGTTGTTTTGAGAAATCTGCGTCGGGATTTTTGAGGTTGATTGATGTTCATTTTTTCAGGTATTAGCAATCACTTTTACGGGATAATTGAATGATAGTTACAGAATTTAGAGATGTTGCATGCAATATCTCTAAACTGATTTCATAAATATTTGATTTACAATTGTCTGATTAATTTCACAATGAGGTAAGGCGTTTCCATATTCAGGTCGGGATAAATTTTACCATGACGATCGTTATCCATTACTTTGATGAAATACATGAAATCAAACTTAGGATTGATTTGTTCAGCAGGCACAATGGCCTCGAAAGTGTCCTTTTCTCCGGTCGGTAGCATCGGCATGGTCTGGTATTCCACATCCTGGTTTACACTGCGATAGCTCAGACTTACCCATTTGACTCCTGAGTGTGAACTCGCCTTAACACTGACTTTAATAGGTTTTCCTGCTGGATTTTCCGTAACGGGCTGATGGATAATCTGAAACCCCTTATCCCTATCTGAATTCGCTGCATGTCCATATTTCGGAGCTTTCTTCCCGTCGTACGAAGTTTTCAAGCTTGCTCTTTTTTGCTGCAGATCAATCAATCCTTTTTCCAATAAAACCAATTCATCCTTCCAATGTCCGCAGAGGTCAGCCACGCGTACGCCCATCATAAGGTCATCTGTATAAACATCTCCGGCCGCAGTCACAATTTGGCGCCAGGCCTCAATCGCATTGCGTTCGTATTCAATTGCTTCGTCAAGTGCTGATACATCCCGGGTACGTTCGAAAATGCGATAACTGACCGCTGCCGGTATTCTCCGGGCATGATAAAGTGCCAGATTTGATAAAATTTTAAGATCGGTAATTGTGGAAACGAATTCTCTGCTTTCTTTATTTCCGATAGCTTTCTTAGCTTCAGCAATTAGTCTATTTATTGCCGCGGATGTCTGCTCAAACCATTTGCTATTCGCTGATGGAAGGAGCTTGGCTGTTTCACCACCATCGATAAGTACCTGTGCTTCTTCATCAAAATTGGCAAATTGCTGAATGTCGCTTCCCGAATTTCTGGCATAGGCATCCAAATTTCCGAGTCGCTGTTTCTCGGCCCAACCACGTGTCATCGGGAAACCTCCATAAGGATAGACGGAGGCCACAATCCGCGGAAGAATCCAACTTGCCTTGTGAAGTGCTGTTTCGATGAATGGGGCAGCTTTTTTGCCAAAACGCGATTCAAATTCTTTTTGCCAGATTTCAGGTGAGGTCTCCGGATTATACCCTATTCGTCCAAATACCTGGAAGAAATGCCAGTACCTTTCAAACTCATAATTGTAGTAGCGATAAGGCGGGTTCAACAATTCAAATGGTTTGGCATAATGAGGTTGTGCCTCCATTTTGGTGGCCAGTGGCTCATTCACTTCATAACCATCACCGTCGTACAAATGAGTGGATTGGGCAAAACGACGAACATATTCCGGGTCGCCCCATAAAAGTACCCGGGATGTGCCGCCATTCCACAATCTCCAATGCATTTTATATTGTTGAGGATAACGCAGCATATCGGCATAACTGTGGCGACGCGCGCTTTTTTCGGGATTAATCTGGGTCGGATGATAGGGCATTCCCATCTGTTCCATCCAGTATTTGGTTGTGATTCTGAATTTTATACCTTCATCCAAGGCGCTTTGGACGACCTCTTCGGGCAACTCTTTGGCACGTAAATCGAGCCGCAGATTGGGTGATGTTTTTTTCATCATTTTGAAAACATCCGACCAAAAAGCGCCTTGTTCCTCTTTCTTAAGACCCGATTCATTGTGCATACGGAATTGTATGCCATCGAGATCAGGAACGAGCTTAACAAACTTAGCGAGAGCCGTTTTGGTGTAAGCAATCAAATTTTCGCCAGTTACGCCCCACACCAGTCCGGGAACAGGTTTGTCGGGTGACGTCTTAGTTCCGGGAATTCCTCCTCCCTGAACACCACCCCTGTAGATATGGTCCCAGATGCCGACCGAAAAACGTATGCCCCGCTCATGCGCCATTTTTATCAGATTATTCAGTGAATTCAGATTACGTTGCTGTTCCTGTGCGGTAATGCCAACCATTCGAACATCAGAAAACCCTTCTGTATCAAAAAAATAAGGGTAGCAAGGTGCAAGGAAACCTCCATTTTCATATCCGAAAATCACCACCATGGAGTTAAACCTGTTTTGAGCCAGCAGATCCAGGTACCGCGACCAATATACCTCATCGTAAAACCTGCTTTCCCAGTAAGCCCGGTTCATGGTATAAAACGAGATGGCCCTTTCAGGAACATCCGGTTTCTCCGTAATTTCACGGACTTCACCCATCGGATTCTTCTTGTCAGCACTCCAACCGATTTGAGTTGCCACCTCCAGCAGACCATACATCAAACCACGGTCATCATATCCGCTGACCACCCAAACTTTCCGGGTATTCACCATGGTTTTCCAAATGGTCAAAGCCTCTGCTGCCTCCGGGACTGCATGATTTCCGGCTTTCAACATTTTCGCCGCTTCACCTTCCCCTGATGAGAGTCCCGCCACAATGACCGATGTTCCTTTTGCCTCAGCAATAGATCCGACTTTTTCGAAAGAGATGTTTTTCGCCTTCAATGCATTGGA
Organism: Prolixibacteraceae bacterium; assembly: GCA_036170635.1. Taxonomy (GTDB): domain Bacteria; phylum Bacteroidota; class Bacteroidia; order Bacteroidales; family Prolixibacteraceae; genus CAINVV01. Next base: position 34,445 of record JAVHPO010000281.1, read on the forward strand.
AAGCTTGGTAAGTCCATGCAAAACAGCGACCCCGGGTGATTGATCTGCCACAATTGATATTGCAGGGATATCCTTGGCCGCAAAACAGTTCATTGAAGTTATTAAAATAAATATCAGGGATTTGAACGCCAGATACTTGGATTTTTTTTCTTGCATTTTAGTTGTTAAAAGTTGGCAGAATATAGACAAATTTAAGAAAATCAGTGGATATATTTCGGAAGATGGGAAGATGGGAAAATGGGAAAATGTGCTTCAAATGTGAAGTTTTGAACACAATCATGCAGATTTTTAAGTACTGACCCAGAAGCGAATGGCAGGTTTACCTGCCACCATTTGTGTGCATTTGTGTGGATTTGTGGATAAACTATTGTTGTGGATCTGATCGGCGGGAGCTGGGTTGCAATCGCACGGGCACAGGTTAACTGAAGCAGGTATTCAACTTCAAGACTGTCAAGATAGAACTTCAATTTACAAAATACGTAATAGGAATGTATTGATGTCGTACTTTCTTCTTACTTTACAGATTAAAAATGAAAAATATATTTGGAGAACCATTAAAATCGTGCTGCACAAAACCCATAACCGGATTTTACAGGGACGGATTTTGCAGAACAAATGAAGAAGATGATGGAAAACATGTCGTCTGTGTCATTGTTACATCAGAATTTCTTCAATATTCAAAAAGTAAAGGAAACGACTTAACAACGCCACGACCTGAATATAGTTTTCCGGGATTGCAACCCGGTGATAAATGGTGCTTGTGTGCATTAAGATGGAAAGAAGCTTTTGAAGCAGGTTTTGCCCCAAAAGTGGTATTGGAGGCAACCGATGAAAGAGCATTGGAATACGTTGATATAAATGACCTTATCCTTCACGCAGAAAAGACCAATGCTTAACCTGGAATATTCCTATTTATCCCTTCCTGGTAAGTTTTATCAACTTGTAAAGCCTGCTTCATTCAGCAAACCTGAAATAGCGCTGCTTAATGAGGCATTGTTGGAAGAACTTAATATCCCATTTACCAATCAACAGGATCTTATTTCTTTTTTATTGGGAAATGAATCCGATGGCAAAACATCTTCTTTTGCCCAGGCTTATGCAGGTCACCAATTCGGAAATTTTACAAATTTGGGTGATGGAAGAGCCATTGTGATGGGTGAATACATCACATCTTTAAACAAACGATTTGACATTCAACTCAAGGGAAGCGGAAGAACTTTCTATTCAAGAGGAGGAGATGGAAAGGCTACTTTAAAGGCAATGCTAAGAGAGTATCTGATAAGTGAAGCAATACATCACCTGAATATACCTACTTCCAGGAGTTTGCTGGTAGCAAAAACAGGAGAATTGGTTCAACGCGAAAAGGAACATGATGGAGCTGTTTTAGCAAGAGTAATGAAGAGTCATATCAGAATAGGAACTTTTGAATATGCCAGACATCTGGGAACAACCGAAGATTTACGGGCACTCAACGATTATACCATCCATCGCTTGTATCCTGAAATTAAACACGAGGGGAGTCCGGCACTAAGTTTGCTAAAAAAAGTGATGACCGTTCAAATTGATTTGGTGGTGGATTGGATGCGTGTTGGTTTTATTCACGGTGTAATGAATACGGATAATGTATCCATCAGCGGCGAAACATTTGATTATGGCCCGTGCGCCTTCATGAACGTCTATCACCCTGATACTGTTTATAGCTCAATAGACACAACCGGGCGATATGCCTTTGGAAACCAACCCAGCATGATCAAATGGAATATTGCCAGATTGGCCGAAGCCTTGTTGCCTGTTATACATCCTGAACCTTTAACTGCATTGCAATTGGCCCAGGACTGCATCGATCAATTTGATAACATTTGGGTTGAAAAATATTATGAAATGATGCTTTTAAAATTAGGCATTGAAAAAAAAGCACCAGAGCTATACTTGTTAGTGGATGAACTGCTGGCATTGATGCGTAATCTGAAACTGGATTATACCAATACTTTTCTGGCACTAACCCATGATAAAGTTACCGGAGAAGGCATCATGGCCGGTCCTGAATTTAAACCCTGGCTAGTAAAATGGAAAAACACCATCAACAATTCCAATGGATATGAACAATCAAAAAATAGGATGAAGGAAAATAATCCGGCATTTATTCCACGGAATCATTTGGTGGAAGAAGCACTGGACTCAGCAGTAAATGGAAATCTTGACTTAATAAAACAATTGCTGATTGTGTTGAGTAAATCCTATCATTACCAGGAAAATTTGAGCCATTTTACTATTCCGCCACATCCGGTTTTTGAAAATGAATATGCAACATATTGTGGCACTTAATTCCCTCTGCTGGCGGGCATTCCCCTGTGAAAAATACCTTAATCTTTAGCAAGAGCCGCCCAGCCGGGCGGCTCTTGCAGCAAAATCCGGGATCCAATCGCGCAGGAGCTGGGTTCCGGGCAGGTTTACCTGCCACCATTTGTGTGGATTTGTGGATAAACTGCTGTTGTGGATCTGATTACTGGCGGGAGCGGGGGTTCGTTGCATTTTCCCATCTTTCATTTCATAAACGATTACAGAATATTAAATTTGCACTTTGTATCATTCAATAAATTAAAACACTATGCATACAGTTGAAACAGTTTATTCAGGCGAATTGAGGACAAAAGCCATTCATGTACGCTCAGGTTCTGAATTAATAACTGACGCACCAATTGACAATAAAGGTAAAGGTGAAAAATTTTCGCCTACTGATTTGGTGGCAACTGCACTGGGGAGTTGTATGATGACCATCATTGCCCAAAGTTCTGATGCCCATAATTTTGATGTAGTTGGCACTCAACTGAAAATTACAAAGATCATGTCCAGTAATCCACGTAAAATCAGTGAGATCATTGTGGAGTTTGATTTTCCAAAAAACAATTATACGGATAAGCAGAAGCAATTCATTGAACATGCTGCAAAAACGTGTCCGGTTGCTTTAAGTTTAGACCCAAATCTAAAACAAATATTGGTTTTTAATTACTAAATTTATCGTGATGATTTCTTGGTAATCAATGAAATCAGATCCATAAAAATGCAGGTGAACGGGTACGGCGCCGCCCCCGCTGACGCGGATTTGCCCTCCATGCCCAGGCGATTGAATGTAGAGCAAAACAAAGAACGATTGATGCAAAGTCTTAAAAACTAAGTTTTCGTTGGACAAGTTTGACTTTGGGGACATTTACAAGTGTCGAGGTTGTCGAAACTGTCTAACGAAAAAAAGAATAAAGGAGGCAAACAATGGATAAACAATACAACCCCGATGGTTTTATTCCCAAACATGGTGGTTACAAATGTTTGATTACCTACCAAAAGGCCGAGATCATTTACGATGGCACCTACTATTTTTGCAAAAAATATTTCCACTCCTACGACCGCACCATCGACCAAATGGTACAAGCCGCCCGTTCGGGCAAACAAAACATAGTGGAAGGGAGCATGGCTTCCGG
>JAVHPO010000282.1:0-11673 GCA_036170635.1 Prolixibacteraceae bacterium
GATAACTTTTCCCATGAATAATAATTTTAGTCGGCCTCAAAGTTAGCATTTTAGTCTCAATGAGCGCAGGGGGATGAAAAATTTGATGTGCTTAACAGCATAAAAGATATCAACTACATGGGATCCACATCGACAACGATCTGAACCATTTTATTTTTATCCCGGGATTTTACACTTTCCAGCATTTGCTGCATCTGACGTTTGGCTGAAGTAACTGAAATTTCACGTTCCAGCTTTAGCCACATCTGCTTCATATACATCAGCTTAATCCGGCTAACGGCAGGATATTCAGGACCAAGCAATCTCTTTCCGAATCTGCTCCTCAGGGCAACAGCGCTCTCCTGAGCGATTCGGTCAAGCTCCGAAGCATCCCTATGTTTCAGGGTAATGCGTATCAACCGGTAAAATGGTGGGTAGTTAAATTCTTTCCGTTCGGCAATTTGTTGATTGTACATTCCCTCGTAATCGTTGGCCGCTACCTTTTGTATGATGAAATGATCGGGTTGTGAAGTTTGTATGATCACTTTTCCTTGTTTGTGCCTTCGTCCCGCCCGACCGCTTACCTGAGCCATTAACTGGTAGCTTCTTTCGTGCGACCTGAAATCGGGAAAGTTGAGCAGATTATCGGCATTCAGTATTCCAACCACGCTGACATGCTCAAAGTCCAATCCTTTGGTAATCATCTGTGTCCCTACCAGGATGTCGGTATCTCCATTGTCGAAACGCTGAAGAATGTTCTGGAAGGCTTTCTTCGTGCGGGTGGCATCCAGGTCTAGTCGTTCAATGGAGGCATTGGGGAATAGTTCTGCGATCTCTTCCGCAACTTTCTCTGTTCCAAAGCCTTTGTTGGTGAGGTCGTCCGACTGACAGGCCCCGCATAGCGAGGGATAGTAGATGGAGAAGCCACAATAATGGCAGACCAGTCGCCTGTTGTTTTTGTGATAGGTGAGACTGACATCACATTGGGAACATTTTGGAATCCATCCGCAACTCTTACATTCGATGAAAGGGGAGAAACCCCTGCGGTTCTGAAAAAGGATCACCTGCTCCTTCTTCTCCAGCGCGGTGTTGATCTCTTCGAACAGTTCAGGAGTAAGACAGGAGCGCATCGATTTCCGCTTGTAAGCGCGCTTGAGGTCGACCGTTACAATTTCCGGAAGCTCAATTTGACGGTAGCGCTCCTTTAGTTCCACCAGGCCGTATTTGCCCGATTTGGCATTGAAGTAGGTTTCCACTGCAGGTGTAGCCGTGCCGAGAAGAACAGGAATTTTCAACATCCTTCCAAGAACAATGGCGCTGTCGCGTGCATGGTACCGGGGGGCAGGATCAAACTGCTTGAAGCTGTTTTCGTGTTCCTCATCTACAACGATCAATCCCAAATTAGAGAAAGGCAGAAATAAGGCTGATCGGGTACCCAGGATAAGTTGATGGGATAAGTTGAGCTGATCCGGTTGAAAACGAAGTACTTTGTTCCAGATTTCGACCCGTTCCGCATCGCTGAATTTGGAGTGATAGACTCCCGCCTGGTTTCCGAAGACGGCAAGCAACCGACCAATCATCTGGGTTGTCAAACCAATTTCGGGCAGGAGGTAGAGCACCTGCTTCCCTTCGTTCAAACATTTTTCGATCAGTTGAATGTATATTTCCGTCTTGCCGCTGGAGGTGACTCCATACAACAAGGTGACAGGATTTTTGGCAAAAGAAGCTTCAATTTGATCCAGTGCGGTTTGTTGGGATGGATAGAGTGGATTGCTGGATCGGGTGACTCCCTCTCCCGCCTCCAGTCTGTCGATGGATTGTTCGTAAACAGCGAAGATCTCTTTCTTTAACAGGCCATTGAAGACGGTAAGGCTGGCCCCGCTTTTCATCATCAGCGCTTTTTTTGGGTAGGCCTTGGCATTCAATTCGGGAATATCTTCATTCTCCTGCAGGAAGAGGTGAAGCATCTCCCGTTGCTTTGGGATTTTACAGAGCAGGTCTATGGTTCGTAACAACTTCTCTTCCGAAAAGATGGCAGCACCCAATGTCACAATGGTTTCGGTGCGGGCCTTGTAACTCTCCCTGATCTCCTCGTCGATGTGGATCAGCCCTTTCTTTAGAAGCTCTTTCAGGATGGGCAATGTTCCCTTTTTCAATACCGCGTTGTTGAGTTCAAAGACAGATATTCCACTCTTTTCGCGGATGATTTCTAGCAACATTTGCTCCTTGGGCGACAAATGCCCCAAGTCTGGATTCCCATGATCTTCAACCATAGAAACCCTGGTTTCACTCTCCAGTTTGAGTCCGGAAGGCAGAGCTGCTTTGAGAACCTCTCCAAGCGAACACTGGTAATAATCAGCGATCCACTCCCAGAGCAAAAAGCAGGTTTCCGAAAGGATAGGTTGCTCGTCGAGCACAGACTCAATCAATTTGGCCGAAACATTCTCAGGTTTGTTGTTGTGTATCCGTCTTACCAGCGCGGAATAAAACTTCTTTACCCCAAACTGCACCACAACCCTCATTCCGGGCGTTATCCTGCCATTCAACTCCTCCGGAACCAGGTAGGTGAAACAACCCTCCAAAGGGAGCGGTAAAATCACATCGGCATAGTTATCAACGGAGTTATACATGGGAAAAGAGAACAATTCAGGCTTGCCGGCTGTTCGGTAAGCGAACACAAGTTACATCAAAAAACCGAATTGGAGCGATCTCCTTTTATATTTTGAAGGATGAATTTCTCCACTTCCGTGGAAACCAGTCCACTGACAGACTCATTTTTTCCCAGCCGTTTTCTGATCTCCGACGAGCTGATGTTGAGCAGGGGTGCAGTCATCATACCAACATTGGGGTGATGCAAAATGGGATTGACAGATGATCCTGATCGTGGATAGATCAGGAGGCCAAACTTATCAAGAATACGATGATGCTCTTTCCAATATTGAAATTTTAGTAGGTTATCACCACCGATTAGCAACCGGAATTGGTCGTTTGGATGCCGTTTTTGAAGAAATTCAAGGGTATTGATTGTATACGAGGGGCGGGGCAGATAATTTTCGCAATCGCTGGCTTTTAACCCCGGATGATTGGCAATGGCAAGCTCCACCATTTTCAGCCGTATCCCAAAGGGCCATAGTTCATCCTCTTTTTTGTGTGGATTTAGCGGCGAAACCACCATCCATACCTCATCGAACCCATTGGCCAGAGCCGCCTCAGCCACAGCGATGTGTCCGTTGTGAATAGGGTTGAAAGATCCGGAGTAGAGGGCGATGTTCACATTTTCACATTTTTTACTCTCCAAGAAAGCTTTTGACTCTATTTTCCGCTTCCTGCAGGGCATGCTCTAGCGTATCGTTGACAATGGTGTAGTCGAAGAGGTGAGCAAATGTGAGTTCTCGTTCTGCCTTTTCCACTCTTTTACGGATCACCTCTTTAGCGTCGGTAGAGCGGGCCAGGAGTCGTTTTTCCAGTTCTGTGATGGAGGGCGGCTGGATAAAGAGCGCCAGGGCACGTTCGCCGTAATGCTTTTTGATGTTGCTTCCACCAACAACATCCACATCGAACAGGATGTTTTTACCACTTTTCAGAATCCGGTCTACTTCACTTTTTAGCGAGCCGTAAAAATTATCCGGATAGACCTCCTGCCATTCCAAAAATTCATCGTTGCTGATTTTTTCTTTGAACTCATCGGCAGTCATAAAAAAATAGTCGACACCTTCGACCTCCTTACCTCTTGGTTTGCGGCTGGTAGCCGAAACTGAGAAGGCAAAGTCGGGGTGTCTTGAAAGCAGATGTCTGACCATAGTAGTTTTGCCTGCACCCGAAGGAGCGGAGAATATGATGATTTTGCCTTCCTTCATTGGAGTTCAATCAGATTATAAAACATTGAGCAACTGTTCTTTTATTTTTTCAAGGGCGTCTTTCATCCGGATCACCAGTTTCTGCATCTCCAGGTGGTTGGCTTTTGAACCGAGTGTGTTGACCTCCCGACCAATCTCCTGCGCGATAAACCCGAGTTTTTTCCCTACCGGCTCGGCCAGGTCGATGGTTTCGAGAAAGTAGTTGCAATGGTTGAGTAACCTCACCTTTTCCTCGTTGACATCCATCTTTTCGAGGTAAAAAATCATCTCCTGCTCGAGGCGATTTTCATTCACCTGTTCAATGGAGATGTCCTTGAGTCCGTCGTAGATTTTCTCTTTGATGCGGGTGACCCTCTCCGCTTCATATTGATCAACTTCGGCCAGCAAGGCTGTAATGATGTTGACATTGACTATCAGATCTTGTCTGAGGATGGCCCCTTCCTGGACACGAAACCGGTCGAGGGATTCGATGGCTTCGCCTATTTTGACAAGGATCGATTTCCACTCCTGATCGTCGAGCTCTTCGCGCTCGTTCCTGACCACTTCGGGTAGCGTTAGAATAGTCTGTAAAATGTTGTCGTGCAGTGGAATGTTAAGATCTGAAGAGATTCTTTCGAGTTGTCTGTAATAACTTGAGACAATGCCTGCATTAATTTTTGTGGCTGAATCTTCGCCCAGTGATTCGGTATAGAGGATAAAATCAACTTTTCCGCGCACCAGTTTGTCAGATAACTCCCGACGAATCTCCAAATCTTTCTCCCGGAAGAGAAGGGAGATGCGGGTGTTGAGATCCATCTGTTTGCTGTTCAGGGATTTGATCTCAATTGTTACTTTTTTTTGCGAAAGCTCACATTCGGCTTTGCCGTATCCGGTCATTGATTTGATCATAGCAACAAGGTTTGGGACAAAGGTAGGGATTTAATTTATCGGTTTGTTGTTTTTAACTGCGGCGCCCAGGTAGGATCCGGCAAAACCAAAGAGCATAACGACCAGCATTCTGAAATCGCCGGTTGAGAGTATGGCATGCAAAGGAATCCAACTGCTCACGGTGAGCGCCCAAATCCATGGGCGGGAGGGCCGGAGGTATCCGAAGAGCGCTGAAACAATTACAATGGTTCCGGCAGTGATGCCGGTATCATCCCAACCCGGGCGGGAGTCCATCCAGGCAATCAGAACTCCGGCAAGAACAGATAAGACAAGGTATGCGATAAATTTATTATCAGCTCTCATCTGATCAGATTTTTTCGACTACCACGGCAGTTCCATAGGCCAACACTTCAGTCAGGCCGGTCATCACATCGTTGGCATCGTAGCGCATGTTGATAATGGCATTGGCGCCAATGATCCTGGCATGATCAATCATTAGTTGCATCGCTTCACTTCTGGCATTCTCGCACAGTTCGGTATAAATTACGTTCCTGCCTCCAAAAATGGTCATGAAACTTCCGGCGAAAGAGCCGAAGATATTCCTGGAGCGGACAGTGATGCCCCGGACAATGCCAAGTTGTTTGATAATCCGGTAACCTTCGAGGTTGGTGCTGGTGGTAATTAGTGTGTCGACGTTCATAAATGTATTGTTTTATTTGTTTATTAAGATTTTAATAATAGAACTCGCCGGTGCCAAAGCCATGATTGGTGAACCCTGTAGGGGGAGGCACAAAAGTATCAATTGTCGGAGTCAAGGCATCAAATTGAACAAGGACAATATAATCCACTGTGACAAATTTATCATTTAGTACGCCTGGCATCCATTGATCCGGGATGGCCTTCATTGTCCTCAGGGCCACTTCGTTGCAGGCTTTTCCTATTCCCTTCAGAATCCGATGGTTGGAAGTTCTTCCCAAACTGTCAATGGTGAAGGCTATATAGACGATCCCATTTACTTTTTCCCCTTGCTTGTGCAACGGTATATGGATTTCATCAGCCACATAATCATTGAACCGGCTCATACCGCCAATGAATAATGGTGGCCTGCTGAGGATGCTCATGATCGTATCCGTTTTTGAGATGATCTTGAAGGGTAGTTTGGCAAATTGTGTCTGGTAATATAGTACCATGTTGTAGGTGAAATCAATCTTCTGTTCCAGTTCACCATTGTTGTTGAAAAAATCCCAGATGCTATCCCTTTTGTTGTCTTTGTACCAACCCCTCGCCCGGATTTTGCCTTTTACATTATATTGCGTCCATATACTGTCAGGTTTCCCCATCTTGTAATATCCGCTCAGCAGCACTTTTCCCATGGCTTCTGCCTTGTAGCTTCCGTGTTTTATACTGGTGTCTGACCTGAGTACATAAAAAGTTTCGAAGAAGGCTGGCAGGGGGCGTTCCCGAACCACTTTTTTCGTCTCTTTTGGAGGCAGAAGGAGTGGAAAAACAGCCAGAAGCAGAATTATAAATTTGCCCATACCCGGCAGTATTTATATTTATTCCTTGGATTTTGCTTGCTTACTTACCATTTCTGTAAAACTTCTGGCAGCATTGGAAAATTCCGAGGGCATCAGTATCACGGTAGTGGTATTGTTGTCGATGCCAATTTCAGAAAGCATCTGCATTCTTCTTAATTCAAGGGAGAAGGGGCTGTTTTCCATCTGTTTGGCGCCTTGCGTGAGTTTGATGGAGGACTCGAGTTCGGCTTCGGCCTTGATGATCCTGGCGCGTTTTTCGCGAATGGCTTCAGCTTCGCGGGCCATGGCACGTTGCATCGATTCAGGAATCTCTACATCTTTCATCTCTACCATCTCTATTTTTACGCCCCAGGGTTCAGTGGTTTCGTCAACGATTTTCTGGAGTGTGGCGTTGATTTGTTCACGTTCCCTCAAAACCTCGTCGAGGTGGTGCTGCCCGATAATGTTCCGGAGCGCTGTCACCGAAAACTGGTAGACAGCCTGGTTGTAGTTTGCAATTTTTATCACCGCATTTTCGGGATTGGTGACCCTGAACCATAGTACGGCATTCACCTTGATGGTGACACTATCTTTGGTAATGGTCTCCTGTTGTTCGAGATCTACCGTCTTGGTACGAATATCGATGGTTTGCTGGCGGTCGATCAGCGGAATGATCCAGTACAGTCCCGGTCCTTTGGTGGCATTGTACCTTCCCAGCCGGAATACGATGGCCCGTTCATATTCCTGGGCAATGCGAAATCCGGAGAGAATCAAAACAACAATGGCAATTACAATAGGTATAAGCAGTTCCATGATTATAGAATTAGGTAATAAAATTAAGAATTTTCGATTTTGGATTACAGTGCTTGCTAAAACAATAATCGTACCAAATTTAATGAAAGGTAATTGCTTTACATAAAAATTCACTATAAATCTTAGAAACTGTTTAAATTTAATTCTAATAATTTATAAACTGTTCAACCCTTTCGGGGTTGATGCTTCAAGTGTTTCATTTTCCCCCGGTTTCACCGGGGGTTATTCAAATTAAACCCTTTTCAGGGTTTTTCGAATCAAAAAGTCCGAAGGACTTGAATATGAATAACCTCCGGTGAAACCGGAGGCAGAGCAATAAATGTGATTTGGAACCCCGAAGTGGGTTCAACTTTATTCAAAATAAATTTTAAACAGTCTCTTATAATTAATTAGAATTGGGATAATTACTGAAATTCTGGTTTTTTAGTCTTTTTGTTGATCAAAGGAACAAAACCATTCATAACAAGAATTGCGATTGCAACCCCTTCCGGGAGTGGGGTAAAATTTCTGATGAGAATGGTGATCAAACCAATGGCCGCTCCGAAAAGAAGTTTCCCGGTAGGTGATGATGGGGAAGTATGCGGGTCGGTGGCCATGAAGAAAGCTGCCAGCATCGCCCCACCGGTAATCAGGTGAAAAATAGGATTCATGAAACTGCCGGGCGCAAGCAACCAAAACAGACCTTCGAAAATGAAAAGTGTACCCAATATGGCGACGGGAATGTGCCAGGAAATAATCTTCTTCCAAATCAGATAGATACCTCCCAGGAGGATGGCAATGGCCGAAATTTCGCCAAGCGATCCGCTCATGTTACCCCAGAACATGTCGAAATAGCTGGGAATTCGGCTATCGGCGGCAATTGTTGCCATTAATTTTCCGCTTTTGAATCCCTCCTTCACCAAACCGAGAGGTGTAGCGCCCGTGAAGGAATCGGCCATGGTTATGTTGGCGGTCCAGGTGGTCATCTGTACCGGGAAGGAGATTCTAAGAAAGAGCCAGCTTAATAAAACCGGATTAAATAGATTGGTACCAATCCGCCCAAAGGATATTTTGGTTATCCCAATGGCAACCAGGGCGCCCAGCACGATCAGCCATACAGGTAAACCTGCCGGGAGATTGAACGCCAATAGAACCCCAATGATCACAGCTGATCCATCGCGAAGGGTAGTGGGTGTTTTCAATACAAATTTTTGAAAGATGTATTCAAAGAGCAGGCAGGTGATCACCGCTGCCACCAGGATTCTGAGACTGTGAAGGCCAAAAAAAATTGTCGACATCAGCATCATGGGTACCAGGGCGAGCAGGAAACCCTTGTTGATTTTGTGTTTGATCTCGTCTCTTGGGAAGGAAGAAGGCGGACTGACTATTGAACTGTAAACCATACTGTTTTTGTTGTTTAAGCGATAATGATTTGACTTTGAATCAATTTAAGCAGTAGAACCAATATCATATTTTACTTTATTTCTTGATTTTTCTGACCTCCCCCAACCCCTCCAAAGGAGGGGAGTTGCGTGTAGATGTTGATTTGAACACGAATCTGAAGTCTCCCCTAGGGGAGATTTAGAGGGGTCAAAAAGGGGAAACAGAAAATTTAATTGGTTCATTATTTCTTCACTATTACTTTATAATTTAGAGGCAGGGGCATTATTTCTATTGTCAATTTTTTAGATTATTAGCTGATCGCACCCCAATTCAAATGGTTTTTTCGAAGCGCCATCAATTGCCTGACAAGGATGGTATTTTCGGTTTTTTGCAGTAGCGGATCGGCTAAGAGAATCTCCTCTGCCTTGTCACGGGCATATTGCAGAATCTGCCCATCTTTTGCCAGGTTGGAGATTCGCAGATCGAAGGCCAGGCCGCTCTGCTGGGTGCCTTCCAGATCGCCCGGACCGCGAAGTCGCATGTCGGCCTCGGCGATTTCGAACCCGTCGTTGGTAGCCACCATGGTTTCGATGCGTTGCCGGCTCTCGTGGCTAAGTTTGACGCTGCTCATCAGGATGCAATAGGATTGATCGGCGCCGCGGCCCACCCGTCCACGAAGCTGGTGTAGCTGGGAGAGGCCGAATCTCTCGGTGCTTTCTATAACCATTACGGAAGCATTCGGCACATCAACGCCCACCTCAATCACGGTAGTTGCAACCAGAATCTGCGTTTCGTGGTTCTTAAAGCGCCGCATCTCCTCCTCTTTGGCGGCAGGTTTCATCTTGCCATGAACCATGCTGATGGTGTAATCGGGTAGTGGAAAGGCAATCCTAAGTTGTTCGAATCCCTCTTCGAGGTTCTTGAAATCGAGTTTTTCTGACTCCTTGATCAATGGGAATACGATGTAAATCTGGTGTCCCAGGGCAATCTCCTTCCGGATAAACTGGTTCAATTCGGCCCGGTGGTTATCGTAGTAATGAAAGGTACGGATCGGCTTTCTGCCTGGAGGAAGTTCGTCGATAACCGATACATCCAGGTCGCCATAAACTGTCATGGCCAGGGTGCGGGGAATGGGAGTAGCCGTCATTACCAGGATATGGGGCGGAATGAAATTTTTGCGCCACAATTTGGCCCGCTGCATCACCCCGAAGCGGTGTTGTTCGTCAATGACCACAAAGCCAAGATTTTTGAATTCGACGATGTCTTCGAGCAGTGCATGGGTGCCGATCAACAGGTTCAGCGAGCCATCCAGAAGTTCCTTGTGAATGATGAGCCGTTCCGATTTTTTTGTGGATCCCGTGAGTAACCTAACATTGACAGGCAGGTCGCCAATCAGCTTCGTCACCGACTGGTGGTGCTGCATGGAAAGGATCTCTGTCGGCGCCATCATGCAGGCCTGAAATCCGTTGTCCATGGCAATCAGGGAGATCATCAGTGCGACCATGGTCTTGCCGCTGCCTACATCGCCCTGCAAAAGACGGTTCATCTGCTTTCCCGCCAGGGTATCTTTGCGGATCTCCTTAATTACCCGCTTCTGGGCTCCGGTTAATTCGAATGGAAGGTGATGGTGAAAAAAATCGTTGAAATGGTTTCCCACCTCCTTAAAGATGTGTCCCTTGAATTTGTTTTGCCGCTCATGTTTCAGGTGCAGAAGCTTGAGCTGTATGTAGAACAGCTCCTCGAATTTCAGCCGCATTTCCGCTTTTCTCAGGGTGGCAGGGTCTATCGGGAAGTGGATGTTGATCAGCGCCGTTTCAATAGGCATCAGTTTTAGCTGATCAATGAGCCAGTCGGGCAGGGTCTCTTTTATTTTTCCTTTGCAAAGCTGAAGGGCGGTATATTGAAATTTTTGAATCGATTTGGATACGAGAAAATTGCTTTTCATCTTCTCGCTGGTGTTGTAGAAAGGCTGAATGTATCCCTCTTTCTTTTCGGTGTCAGCTACTACCTCCTCCAGTTCGGGATGAACCAACTTCCATTTGTTATTGAATTCGGTCGGTTTTCCGAAAATAACGTAGGGGAAGTTCATCTTTAGCGTGGCTTTGACAAATTTGATGCCTCTGAACCAAACCAGCTCCATGTGGTTCTCCCCATCGTAAAAATTGGCAACCATCCGTTGCGAACGCCCCTCGCCAATGGTTTCAAGCGAAGTGATCACCCCTTTGATCTGTATGAATGGAAGGGTTTCGTTGATCTCCCGGATTTTGTAAAATTTGGTCCGGTCGATGTATTTGTAGGGAAAGTAATAGATCAGCTCCGCCACAGTGGTGATCTTCAGCTCCTGGGTAAGGATGGCTGCTCTTTTGGGGCCTACGCCCGGAAGGAATTTGATCTCCTGTTCCAACATAATAAGTGCCTAGAGTGAGCTAAAGTGTCTAGAGTGCCTAAAGTACTTTGCTTCATCGAAAATAACTATTTTTTCCTTTATGTTTTTCAAACTTCCAATTCACTCAAATCTTTCTTCTTAACTTTAGGCACTCTAGACACTTTAAATACTTAAGGCACTTCCATGAAATACTGTACCCGCAAATGGATCGCTTACCTCTTCAACGCCCGGCACAGGAGAGGTCATGGGATTCATTCGCCCTTTCTTTTCAGGTTGATTACTGAGGTGATAGAAAACGAGGGCAATTTTTCGGTCTGGCCGATACTGGCAGCTGCCGAAGAAAATGTTCGGAATACGCTCAGGATGGTCGACACGGCCACCTTTCAAAAACTGTATGAAACGGGAAAAGGTTCCGATTGCAATGTCATCAAGAAACTTCATCTGCTATCTGGAAAGTTTGACCGTTTGATATTCAGGCTTGTAAACGAGTTTCAGCCGCGCTCGCTCTCATTTTACGGTTCTACTTTTGGAGTTACACTCATGGCCATGGCGCTTGCCGATCGCAGGGTCAGGGTAGTGGCGCAGGTAGAGAACGACCATTACCGATCGTTTTGTCGCAGATTGATTGAGGTTTATGATATTGAAAATATTGATTTGTCCGGCGCATGTAATGTGGTAGCCTCCGATTTTGTTGTGGTTCAGAACCCGCTTGATCCGGATGAGAGTAGTAGCGTGCTTGGGCAAATAGTGGCTGAGCCCTATAACGGTGTAATTATTTTGTGCGGCATTCATACCTCTACCACGATGGAGGATGTTTGGAAAAAATATCAAAAAGAGCCTCAAGTACGGATTTCTCTGGATCTGTTTGAAATCGGAATTTTCATCTGCAAAA
>JAVHPO010000283.1:0-10390 GCA_036170635.1 Prolixibacteraceae bacterium
AGCTACCTGCAGAATTTCCTGCACTTCACTCACTGTCATACCATAGCGGGCCATCGCCTCGCGGTTGAGTTTGATTTCAAGGTAAGGAGCGCCCACTGCACGGTCATAGAACACCGCTGAAGCTTTGATGGAGGGCACCTCTTTTAAGGCCTGCTCAAGCTGCATCCCACCCTTCTCAATGGAATTAAGATCGGGACCAAATACTTTCAAGCCCATGGGCGCACGCATACCTGTTGAAAGCATAACAAGGCGAGCCTCAATAGGTTGCAACTTCGGCGCAGAAGTCAATCCAGGAATATTTGTCACTTTTACAATCTCATTCCAAATGTCATTTGGTTTCTTGATCTCCGGTCGCCATTGGCGAAAATACTCACCATTATCGGCAGCAATAAGGCTATCAGCTGGAATTACCCTGAAACCTTCCTTTTTAAGATTGTATTTAGAACCGCTTTTGAGGATGTAACTGCCTTCCCTATCCACCTTAAATTGCATGCGCTGTCCATTTTCGTCGAGAATGTATTCTGACCGGTAGTTAATGGTATTCTCAAACATTTGCACAGGGGCCGGATCTAATGCAGAGTTAACGCGTCCCCATTTGCCGACCGCGACTTCGACTTCAGGAATAACAGAAAGTCGTTTATCTAGTGTCTCGATATACTGAAGGTTCTTTTCGATGCTTGAATGCGGCATACTGGTTGGCATCAACAGGAACGAGCCTTCATTTAAGGAAGGCATAAACTCTTTACCCGTACCCGGAAAAGCTTTTGAAGGTCCCTGCCAGAAAGCCGTTTGCCGGAAGCTTTTCCACCCCATTTTTTCAGCACCTGAAGCTATAAAACCGAGTGTTTTATTGAAACCCAGCCAAACCAACAGTCCAAATAGTAAGGTGACAGCCGGGATAATCAGGAATTTTTGTTTGTTGGCCAGCGCCCAACGTATAATTTCTTCATAAAAATGGACCATAGACATCAATACAGCAAGAATGATGGCAATAATTCCACCAACAAACAGGAAGTTTACGAAGGTGCTGTTGTGAGCGCCCAACGGAAGCCACTCGATGGTAAGGTACCAGGATGCCACCAGAACTGTGATGGCAATGTTAATATAGTTGGGAAATTCCTTGCGATGCTCTGGCCAGCGATAATCGAGCAGGTTATTGATACCAACCGCAACCAGGGCCAGCGCAGGCCATGTATGCCAAATAATTAGGATCAAAATTCCCGAAACCATCAGGCAGCTGTTCCAAATCCTGCTAATTTTCTTTGTATCAAATCGAATATTGAAAAAGAGATAGGTCAAAGTAGGCAAAACAATGATGCCAAGCAGGAAGGCTGAAATCAGCGCAAATGTTTTGGTGAATGCCAACGGATGAAAAAGCTTTCCTTCGGCCGCCTGCATGGCAAAAACAGGCAAAAAGCTGACAATGGTGGTGGCAATGGAAGTGACAACAGCAGCCCGAACTTCTGTTGTCGCAAGGTAGATAACCGACATCAGTTTCTTCCCTTTGATGCCTTTGTTTTCTGGCATTTCCAGATGCCTGAGAATATTTTCAACATCCACTATCCCGATATCAACCATTACGCCGATGGCTATGGCAATCCCCGATAGGGCCACGATATTGGCTTCTACACCAAAAATGCGCATCAGGATAAAAGTCATCAATACGCCAATAGGTAGCAATCCGGCTACGATTAGCGATGCCCTCAGGTTCATGACAAGCACAATAATGACAATAATACTTATCAGGATTTCGTGCGAAAGGGCAGATTCCAGGGTTCCGATGGTCTCCATAATTAACCCGGTACGGTCATAAAACGGAACAATTGTAACTTTGGAGACAGTGCCATCAGGCAAAGTTTTTTGGGGCAGACCGGCCTGAATCTCCTTTATCTTTTCCTTTACATTGTTGATCACCTCCATGGGATTTGAACCATAGCGGGCAACAACGACAGCACCAACTGCTTCGGAACCTGATTTGTCCAAACCACCACGACGGGTTGCCGGGCCAAATGCTACCCGGGCCACATCTTTGATACGTACCGGCACATTGTTCCGAACGGTAACAACTGAAAGTTCAAGATCCTCTAGATTTTTGACATAGCCCAAACCCCTGATAATGTACTCCACATTGTTCAATTCCATTGTTTCAGCGCCAATGTCCAGGTTGCTTTTACGCACGGCATTCATCACGTCCATCGCCGAAACATTGAATGCTTTCAAGGCTTCCGGGTTCAGGTCGACCTGGTATTCCTTGATAAATCCGCCTGCGGATGCCACTTCAGAAACCCCCTCGGCAGTGGAAAGGCCGTATTTTACATAGAAATCCTGGACTGACCTTAGCTCCTGCGGGTTCCAGCCACCATTGGGTTTTCCGGTTTTTGGGTCACGCCCTTCGAGGGTGTACCAGAAAATCTGCCCCAATGCTGTCGCGTCAGGCCCTAAGGTCGGCTGAACACCGGCGGGTAAGGTGCCTGAGGGTAGTGAGTTAAGCTTTTCCAGAATCCGGGATCTGCTCCAATAAAATTCTATGTTGTCTTTGAAAATGATGTAAATGAACGACATTCCAAACATGGAGGTACTTCGTACCGTTTGAACCCCGGGAATGCCCAGCAGCGCCGTTGTAAGTGGGTAAGTTACCTGATCCTGAATATCTTTGGGAGACCTCCCCATCCATTCTGTAGCTACAATTTGCTGGTTATCACCTATATCCGGGATGGCATCCACCGCTATCGGATCTCGTGGAAAGAGATCCGATTTCCAGTTGAAGGGCATAAATACCATACCAAGCACCACGAAAGAGATGAGGAAAATAAAGGTAATCAGCCTGTTTTCAAGAAAATATTTGACGAGTCGATTAAACATACATCATAGTTTTTTACAGAAAATGTATCTGAAAATTACAGCACCCGGGTCAGCATCACCACCATCATGGCGGTCATAGCAACTGCACCTCCTATCATACCTGCCTTTGCCCATACTTTTTTATGGTTTTCATTCTCTTGTTTTTGTACAAAGTGGTCAGGATCATTTTTAAATACTGCCAGACACTGATCACTCTCAAAGTAATACGTATTGCCCTTGTAATCGTATGTAATGGAACTTCCATCATTCACTTGTTTTCCACAAACCGGATCGATCTTTCCATTTGAATGTACATGGTTATGATCTTCCTGCATTGAACCGGACATATGACCCGGCATCATCATCATACAGGAAGAGAATGAAAATCCCATCAAAACCATTAAAATTAAGGTAAGTATCTTTTTCATTTTATGATGTTTAAACATATTATATGTTACTATTGTTTACAAAAATTCTCCCTTTTGGATCAATTATTTCAAAATCTATAGATGTTGTATGCCAATGTTCTTCCACGTAAACTTGAAGAAAGAATATAAAGACAGAAGAATTCAATATCAATTGTTAATGATGACCAGCGTGACCTCCGCTATTTCCGCCAATACCCGTATGATTATCCGGAATCCTGTTTTGGTTCTGATTGAATGATTTAGAATTCAAGTAATCATCGATTGTTACCAGTAACATACCACATTTTGGACATTTGCCTGGTTGAGAGGAAATGTAATCTTTGTGCATCGGACAAAGATAAGTTGTTGGTTTATTGGGTGATCTTTGCAGGGCAATATGCCTTCCACAAGATGTTAAGGCGAAAAAACTAATTGCCAACAGTAAAAGATTAATGTGCCTTCTCATGTGAACCAAATAGGTGTATCTGTTTTGCAACCGGGTTGAAATAATTCCCTTATTTCATGTTCCATCGATATTCTTACCTGTTGTTTTAAAAACGGAGTATAGTGGATAAAAACAGTCAATTTACCGTTGCAGTGTTTTGTCCAGCACTCTTTCTTGTCATGATTTTCAATTCGTGTTCTCAATCTTGAACTCTCACCGACATCCAACAAGAACTCTTCATTGCCCACTTTGCAAACTATGGCATACATCCCTGACCTGTCATTGATCTTGTCAATCGATTCCAGCGGTCCTTTAAACGAATAATTTCCCAATCTTATTCCCATGATATTCTATTTATATATTGTGTACTAATTTGATCATCGGTCATTTATTTATATCTCAGGACGATGTAGTTGGGCTTTTTGCCAACATTAATTTTCATCATCTCCTTCATGGTAACCACATTGATGACAGAGACAGTTCCATCTGTCTCATTGGTTACATAGCAGGTTGTACCTTCTTTGTTGAAAGCGATAGCGGATGCACCATTCCCGACAGTTACAGTGCCACTCATCACATATCCGGTGTTGGTATTCGTCCAAACATGAACTTTATTACCACTGGGATCGGTCACCCACATCTGGTTCATCATCGCATTTGCAGCAGCCATCCCAGGAGTAAATCCAAGCTGTAATGTGCCTGTCATCATACCGGTCGTACTGTTCATCATGTTGATAGTCTGATCTTTTTCGTTGTCGACATACATCATGCCACCCATCCCAGGCCAAGCGCCAACCGGATAGTTACCGGCAGTTGTGGTTTCAAGAATTTGTTTGGTAATTGCATCGACTACGGTCACATTGTTTGACATACCATTGGCGACAAAAATCTTCTTTCCATCGTCTGAGAAGGAGACTTCGGCCGGCATCTGTCCTACTGTAATTGTATTTAACAAGGCATAAGTATTGGCATCAAAGACCTTAACTTTCCCGACAGGCAGCATAACGGCGGTCCACAATTCTTTGCCATCGGGCGAGAAAACTGCATTAAACGCGATTCCATCAAGCGTGAGTTCCTTAATGGTTGCCCCGGTTACAGCGTCCAATATCAAAATCTTACCTTGTGTTTGCAGTGAGGAGGAAAGATTGCCCATCATACTTCCGGATGTAAAGGAGGAGAGCATCATTCCCGAACCCCCATTAAAGTCACTTCCCGGAAAGGAGATGGCCATCTTGCTTTTATCCGGAGAAAGGGATATTTGATGCGGCCACATCGTTACCATGCCGGATCCCATCATTCCAGACACAGAGCTGCTCTGAAACATTGGCAAACTAATTGTTTTGTCAAGAGTATTTGAGGAGAGGTTTATAACTGAAATGGTATTGCTCTGACCATTAACTACATAAGCGGCATCGAAATTTACCGGAGTTACGTCTGTTTCAATTGATCCATTCTTTTGGCAGGACGAAGAGAGAATGGCGCTACTGACCAGGCATATTACACCTACTATTAATTTTTTCATGTTTGAAATTTGATTTTTGGAGAATATTTATCACATGCAAAAAATTGATAATCAAACTTATTTGTGATTATTTATCAATGAGATTTTACTTGTGTGACTTTTAAAAGGGGAAAGAATAGCCATGCTGCTTACCAATTCTCAGGTAGCATTGTAATTGCCACAACATGGCTATTCTTCAATGGAAAGCATTAAACAGGAAAATTATTTTTTTCTGTCATATTTGCAGCACCCGGGTAGTTTGGCATAAACCGCATCCACTGCTTTAAATTTCTCTGTATCATGACCCACTGCAGCGACTTTTTTCTGGATATCATCTGTTTTTACCATCGCGGGATTGTAAACAAGGGTCAATAACTTGGTATCCTTGTTCCAATCGGCTTTGGATACGCCATCGACTTTTGCAGCAGCTTCGATTCGATCTTTGCACATACCGCAGTTTCCTGAAACTTTGATTGTTTCGGTTTTGGTAGTGGCCATATCCATTTTGGAATGATCGTGCATTTGGGCATAAGAATTGGATCCCAAAAAGATTACTATGATAGTTAGGAAAATGATTTTTATGGTTTTCATTATATTGAATATTTGATGTTTATGTGTCGAATAATTAAAAAGCAAAGCAAAAGCAATAAAGATTTGATAACCTTTACGCTTTACATAAGGACACAATAAAATCAAATACGGAATACACAGATGTCCGGCAAACTTACAGCGCTTGCCAGATAATTTCCTGGTGGAAGGACATTTGTGTTATAAAGACTTAATACAACAATCTGTTGAAGATTAAAAACTTCAATGTTATGAAAGACCTGCAGAACAGGTTGCGGAAATGCTTTGAATATGGAAAAAGAAGGAGCGTAATTATTATCTATGATCAATGTTGAGACCTCATTGTCACAGCAATGAGCTTTGAAATTTACTCCCTGCAAAGGTTTTTCGTCTTTAGGATTTTCCATTCCACAAGTAGCCAACTCTCCGGTAACCGAGATTTTTTCAAAAGCAGAAGATTCACCACTGCAATAATGTTTGGCAATGGAAATATGCAACCCGGAAACCAGGATAAGCGATGCAAACAATATGGATAGAATCTTCCTCATCTAGCTACTTGAACGACATTTACTGTCTAGGGTTGCAAATAAACAAAAAAATATGATAAAAAAAACTGCATGAACCTTAATTTTCATTAAAGTACTTGAGTCACTTTAGTTCACTTTAGTCACTTCACTTACTCAAACATCCCCTTTACCCGATCGAAGAAATTTCGTTCCTTTGTTTCTTCGGGGACTTGAAAATTAGGAAGTTGTTGCAGTCTTTCAAGTTGTTTTTTCTCCTCGGAAGAGAGTTTTTGCGGCACCCAGGCGTGGATTTTGACCAACAGATCGCCCTTGCCGTAGCCATTGACATCCGGGATTCCCTTTCCGCGGAGGCGTAAAATTTTCTCGGGTTGTGTTCCCGCTTCTATCTTCACCTTCACTTTTCCGTCGATGGTAGGAATTTCGGATGTTAGGCCCAGAGCTAAATCCGGAAATGAAAGGAATAAGTTGTAAATCAGGTCGTTTTCGTCCCGAATCAATTCAGGATGTTCCTCCTCTGCAATCAGTACGAGCAGGTCGCCGGGAACACCGCCACGCCGGGCCGCATTTCCCTTGCCTCCAACTGAAAGCTGCATCCCTTCGCCAACACCGGCAGGAATTTTAACCGTAACCACCTCTTCACCCTGGGTCAGTCCTTCACCGTAACATTTCTCACATTTCTGGGTAATGATCTTCCCTTCGCCGCTACAGGTAGGACAGGTAGACGATTGCTGAATCTGTCCGAAGATGGAGTTGCTGATTCTTGTTACCTGGCCACTGCCTCTGCAGGTAGAGCAGGTTGTGTGTCCACTGCCGCCTTTTGCTCCGCTACCGTGACAGCTGTCGCAGGAGACATATTTCTTTACTTTTAATTTTTTCTCACAACCATTGGCAACTTCGCTCAGATTAAGGGTTACTTTGATGCGAAGATTGGACCCACGGTTGACACGTTGTCCGCGGGAACCACCACCCCCAAAACCACCGAAGCCACTAAATCCGCCGCCGCCAAAAATATCTCCGAATGAAGAGAAGATATCTTCCATGGTCATGTGCTGACCTCCAAATCCACCCTGATTGCCCATGCCGGCATGACCAAATTGATCGTAACGTTGTTTTTTCTCGGGGCTGCTCAGAATTTCATAAGCTTCTGCAGCCTCTTTGAATTTTTCTTCCGAAGCCTTGTCCCCCGGATTTTTATCGGGATGGAATTGAATAGCTTTTTGGCGATAGGCTTTCTTGATCTCCTCAGCGGATGCGTTTTTGGAGACTCCAAGGACTTCGTAATAATCTCTTTTAGACATTTTTTTCTTTTAACAGATGAAGGTGGATATTATTCGCCTATCACAACTTTAGCATAACGTATAACCTTATCATTCAGCATGTAACCCTTCTGAACGACCTCTACTATTTTTCCTTTTAACTCCTCCGAAGGAGCAGGTATTTTGGTAATGGCCTCGTGGTGGTCAGTGTTTAGTTCCAAACCTTTGGCCTCCATTTCGACTACCCCGTTTTGTTTGGTGAAATCTTTGAATTTACTGTATATCAAGTTGATACCCTCTTTTGTAGTCTCAAGATTGTCGGAGGTTTCAATGGCTTTGATAGCGCGTTCGACATCATCAATTACCGGAAGAAAGTTGACTATAACAGACTCAGATGCATTCTTCATCAGGTCCATTTTCTCTTTAAGGGTACGTTTACGAAAATTGTCAAATTCCGCCGATAGGCGAAGATATTTGTCGTTTGAAGCGGCAAGACCGGCTGTAAGATCAGCTATTTTGTTTTCCAATTCCGTCTCTACGCTGACAATTTCCTCTCCAGCATGACTGCCGGATTGTTCTTGTGCGGTAGTTTCACCGGTTAATTGTGCTTCCTGTGCATCTACTGACTCCTGGCTGTATTTTTTGTGTTCTTCTTTTCGCTTTGTCATAGTTCATCCATTGTTCAAATCTGTTTTTACCTCTTCAAATAGCTTGCCAATAGCCCTGATTCGGACATTTTGACACATAAAAAAGCTGAAAACTGACAGCCTAACTTCTTACTCTCTTCTGATTTTAGCCCCAATGGCATTTAGCCTGGTATCAATATTTTCATACCCGCGATCGATCTGATCGATGTTGTCGATGGTTGAGGTTCCGTTGGCTGAAAGGGCAGCAATGAGCAGGGCAACGCCTGCGCGGATATCGGGTGAGGTCATGCGGGTAGCCCGGAGCGGGTGGGAGCGGTCGAGCCCGATTACGGTGGCCCTGTGCGGATCGCAGAGGATTATTTTGGAGCCCATATCGATCAGCCTGTCCACGAAGAAGAGCCTACTCTCAAACATTTTTTGGTGAATAAGCACACTTCCTCTTGCTTGGGTTGCCACCACCAGGAAAATGCTCAAAAGGTCGGGTGTCAAACCCGGCCAGGGAGCATCGGCGATGGTCATGATCGATCCGTCGATGAAGGATTCTATCTCGTAATGATCCTGAACCGGAACGCGGATATCGTCACCCATCCGGATTATATTGATGCCCATTTTCCGGAAGGAGTCGGGGATGATGCCCAACTCATCATACGCAACATTTTTGATGAGAAGATCGGAGGAGGTCATGGCAGCCAGACCGATAAAGCTTCCAACTTCGATCATATCGGGAAGCAGTCGGTGCTCGCATCCCTTCAGCGAGGTCACCCCATGAATGTGCAACAGGTTGGAGCCTGTGCCATCTATCTTTGCACCCATGGAGATCAGCATGCGGCAAAGTTGCTGAACATAGGGTTCGCAGGCGGCATTGTAAATGGTTGTAGTTCCTTCGGCCATGACCGCGGCCATGATGAGGTTGGCGGTTCCGGTTACGGAGGCTTCATCGAGCAGGATGTAACAACCTTTCAGTTTTTTGGCTTCAACACGGAAGAGTGCATTTTCAGCGTCAAAAATAAATTGAGCTCCCAGCGATTCAAATCCACGGAAGTGGGTATCCAGTCTACGACGTCCGATTTTATCCCCGCCGGGTTGAGGGATGGTTCCTTTTCCGAAGCGTGACAGCATCGGACCAATGATCATGATCGAACCCCTTAATGTGCCTGCCTGCTGAAAAAAGAAGGGAGAGGTAAGGATATCAACATCTACTTTATCGGCACAGAATGAATAAGTTCCCTTTGCGACTCTTTCGACAGATACTCCCATGTTCTTAAGGATATCGATCAGCTTGAGGACGTCGCTTATTTCGGGAATATTGGATAGCGTGACCTTTTCGGAGGTTAGCAAGGTGGCGCAAATTATCTGAAGGGCTTCATTCTTGGCGCCTTGCGGTGTCAACGCTCCGGCCAGGGAATTTCCTCCTTCGATGATAAATCTTGCCATGACAACCGAAGCGGTTTATTTGTGCTTCCGGTTCTGTCCGGAGCCAACTTTTGCCTTCTTTTTCTGGATTTTGATGATGTCCGTCACCTCTTGCAGGCGCATGTCTTCGCGTACTTTCAATCTGCCTCTGGAGATCAGTTTCAGGTCATCAAAGATTTTCTCATCCTCCACCATGTCTTTGTTCCAGGTAAGGTAGGATTTCTTCATCTGATTGGCCAACTGCTCTGTATTCAGCTCTTTTGAGGGATTTTCATCACTCATTTTAGAGATGTTGTCGATCAGCTGCTCCATGATTTTCCCATAGTGGCGGAACCTGATATCCGACTGATTGTAGGGAATATGTTTGGGTTTCTCAGTGAAAGTCTCAGGAACCGGGGGATCATACGGATAATCGATATCGAGTTTAAAATCAGACATGATGGCGATGTGGTCCCAAAGTTTATGCTTGAAATCATTGATGTCGCGCAGATAAGGATACATCATCCCCATGATGTCGATGATGGATTTTACGGCAAGATTGCGTTCGTCGCGGTCTTCTATGGTGAGAACATGCTCGACCATTTTGTGAAGCGCCCTTCCATATTCAGGAAGCTTCATCTTGGTGCGCTGGGTGTTATAATCTTTGAACATCGTGAATTTCAGTTATGTGCTCTTGTAAAAGCAATTTTTATTTTATGCGACAAAGTTAAACATTTTGCCGATCAATCAGGACTATTCCTCCACTATTTTCAATTTGGCAAATTTGAGTAGCAGTTGCTTCTCCCC
>JAVHPO010000283.1:10400-11580 GCA_036170635.1 Prolixibacteraceae bacterium
GTACGCTGGGTGTTATAATCTTTGAACATCGTAAATTTCAGTTATGTGCTTAAAAAAGCTATTCGTAATAGATGGTGCAAAGTTAGACATTTTGCCGATACTTTTATCTGATATTTGAAGACTGTCTAAATTTTTAACACAGAGGATATTTATCTATTCCTCCACTATTTTCAATTTGGCAAATTTGAGTAGCAGTTGCTTCTCCCCTGCGTTGGCGAAGAAAACTTTGGCTTTCTTCTCTGGCATCACTCCTTCAAGATCTACAATTTTGCCGCGTCCAAACCGCTGGTGTTCGACGAACATCCCCACCTGCAGGGAGTTTGGATCAGCGGCATCAAAATTTTCTGCTGGCGCCGCACCATTTCCCCCTCTATAGTTAGAACCTAATGTTCCGGATGGTTTCGGTGGCGTGAAACTGCTCCTTTCGCCCGATGAATTGGCATTTCGGTTAAATCCCCCATGCAGATTGGAGGGTTCGTTGGAGATATGGTGCTGGAAGAACCGGCTGTTCTGCATGTCGAGGTACTGCGGATCAATCTCGCCGATAAAACGGCTGGGATGGCAGAATTCAGTTTTTCCCCATTTGAATCGCTGCTGGGCAAAAGAGAGGAAAGCCTGGTGTTTGGAGCGTGTTAGGGCTACGTAAAACAGCCGGCGCTCTTCCTCCAGTTCGGGTAGTGTCATGGTTCCGGAAAAGCCGGAAGGGAAGAGATTTTCTTCCAATCCAACGACAAAAACATTGTTGAATTCCAACCCTTTTGACGAATGGACAGTCATGAGGGTCACCTTGTCGAAATCTTCGGTTTTTTCATTGTCCTGGTCGGTCAGGAGTGAAACCTCCTCCAGGAAGTTGGCCAGCAGCGCAGAGTGACCCTCTTCTATGGCGCTGATGGTAAACTGCTGTATGGCATTCAGAAGTTCCTGGGTATTTTCATACCTGCTGATGTTTTCGGGCGACTTGTCCTGGTACAACTCAGAAAGAATGCCGGCTTCAGTCGCGATTCTTTGCGCCATTTCGTAAGCATCCATGGTCAGCGAACGTTCAGCGAAAGTTTCAATCAGGGTAATGAATTCCGTTACTTTTTTAGAGGCACCTCCATTCAATCCGGCTTTTTGAAGCATCAGCGGATCCGTGGCAACCGCGAACATGCTCGTATCATTTTGATTGGCATACTCTTCC
>JAVHPO010000284.1:0-2252 GCA_036170635.1 Prolixibacteraceae bacterium
GCCATCATCAAAGTGGACGACAGGCTCAATGTTTCTTACCTGGTCTTCAAGGGCGAGTTGCTTCGGTTATTTCCCTCTTCTGATCCCAAGAATACAACCTGGGAGGATCTTACAACAGCCCCTTCATCAACATCGGGTGCGATGATGATTAAGGTATTCAGTGATTACCTGAATGCCGTTCAAAACAACGATATAGCGCGCCAGAAATCAGACCTCTCCCTTATTGACCAGTTTCAGCACAAGCTTGGGGCCAATCTGATACCGGGGGTAGCTAAACAAAAGCTGGAAATACTCTACAACAGGGTGAACATTTTCAAGGACCTATCCTTCCTTTACCTGTTGGCAGGATTGGCGCTGATGATATTCTATTTCAGGTCCATGCTCACCACTGGTAAAATGAGTCCCAAAGTGGTCGTCTACACAGGTTGGATTTTTCTGGCCGGATTCATTTTTCATACCCTGGGACTTGCCATACGCGGATACATCGCCAACCACATGCCCTGGAGCGACGGCTACGAATCGATGATCTACATTGCCTGGGCAGGGATGCTGGCGGGCCTTATCTTTGCTCGTAGAAATCCAATGGTGATGGGAGCAGCTGCCTTGCTTTCAGGATTGACCCTTTTTGTAGCCCAGATGAGCTGGCTGAATCCGGAGATCACCAACCTTGTGCCTGTACTCAAATCTTACTGGCTGGCTATTCACGTGGCAGTGATCACCGGGAGCTATGGATTTCTTGGTGTTGGTTCCATCATCGGGTTGTTGAACCTCTTGCTTGCTGGCTTGGTAAAACCAGCCAACAAAGTACGGGTTCAACGCAACATCCGTCAAATGAGCTGGATCAACGAGGCGGCCATGACATTGGGTTTGTACCTGCTTACCATCGGAACATTCCTGGGTGGTATCTGGGCGAATGAATCGTGGGGACGGTACTGGGGATGGGACCCGAAAGAAACCTGGGCGCTGGTTACCATCCTGGTGTATGCTTTTATCGTCCACATGCGCCTGATGCCGGGATACCGTGGTTGGTTTGCACTCAACCTGGCCTCCGTAGCCGGATTTTTCAGCGTGCTGATGACCTACCTGGGAGTAAACTACTATCTGACGGGCCTTCACTCCTATGGAAGCGGAAGCGCCTCTTCGTTCCCTTATGCCTTGGTGATTGTGATCGTGCTCGTCGGCTTTATTGCATGGAAAGCATACAGCAGACAGGATCAAATCGAAATGAAGGAAGAATAAAATACTGTTTTATATTAAATTCAGTTAAGTTTTGAAAACAAATATGCCGTAGGCATAATATATTGGTAGAAAACATGTTATAGATAGAATATTACGTCCCGTACGGGACGTAATATTTGAATTTATTTCTTTTTCTACCGACATTAAATCCCTAACGGGATTTAAAAAATTGAAATGAAATTATCTAAATAAAATCAAACATTAAGCAAATACCAGCATTATCATGAAGTCTATCTCCTATTTAATCATTGCATTGGCCTTGTTAACAGGTTGTAACAATGCCAAAGTCAAAAAAACCGAAAATAAACCATCCGATCACGCATCGATGCCTGCACCTGCAGCGACGGTAATGCACACCGTTGTGGCCAAGGATGTGATTCAGACGAGTAAATATACTTACCTGCTTTTAACCGAAGGGGGAAATGAGTATTGGGCAGCCGTCTCACGTTTCGAAGCAGCAAAAGGTAAAACTTACTATTACAATGTGGGCATGGAGATGAAAAATTTCCAAAGCAAAGAGTTGAACCGCACATTCGAAACGATTCAGTTTATCCAGGAATTTGGTGACCAGCCTATCCAGGAGAAGGTTCAGGCGCCGCTTACTACCAAAGGCCGGCAATCAGTGGATAAAGTGGATGGTATCAAAGTTGAGCCGGTAGCCGGAGGAGTGAAACTGGCCGATCTCTTTGCCAACAAAGCAAACTATGCCGGCAAAAAGGTGAAGGTCACCGGTCAGGTTGTTAAGTTCAGTCCTGAGATCATGAGCAAAAACTGGATCCACCTGCAGGATGGATCTGAAGCCAATGGTTCATACGATTTGACCATCACAACAATGGAAACCGTTGCCGTTGGTACAGTCGTAACTTTGGAGGGCGTTCTGGCAATCGACAAAGACTTTGGATACGGGTACAAATATGATTTGATTCTTGAAGAATCTAAAATCGTTAAGTAGCATTCTTTCTGGCGATTTGTATCCTTAGAAATATTACACAACTTGTCCCGATATTTCGGGA
>JAVHPO010000285.1:0-2244 GCA_036170635.1 Prolixibacteraceae bacterium
AGGTTCAGGAAATTGATCCCCTCGCCCATGTTATTCTTTATGGTTCGAGGGCCAGAGGTGAGGAAAAACCCGATTCTGACTGGGATCTACTTATTCTCGTCAATACGGATGTCGACATGAAAGCCGAACAGATATTCAGGCATAAACTATTTGATATAGAACTCGAACTTGGAGAGGCATTCTCTACTTTCGTATTCAATGAACAAGAATGGAAATCCAAATACTGGATGACTCCACTTTACAAGAATATTTCCAAAGAAGGTATTCGCATTTAACTATGTTTGGTACAACGGACGAATATATAGCCTATAGAATCGAAAGAGCCTGGAAAACCTTCGGTGATGCCAAAGCTTTGGCCGATATGCAAAGCTGGAATTCATCTATCAATCGTTTGTATTATGCCTGTTTCTATGCGGTTTTGGCTCTTTTCGCAAAACATGATATTAATAGTCGGACTCACTCCGGAGTCAAAACTCAACTCGCACTGCACTTTATAAAACCTGGTTATCTTGACAAGTCGCTTGGAATACTTTATGGTGACCTTTTTGATTTTAGGCAAAAAGGTGATTACGGTGATTTTTTCGATTTCGAAGAGGCAAATGTCTTCCCCCTTATTCCACAAGTTGAGCAATTTATCAGGCAAATTGAAATTCTTGCCAAACAACAGGCATAGATTGGCGATATGTTTTGAAAAAATTTCCAGCCTTCCTTCGGGGAGGCTTCTTTTATTAGGATTCCATGGAATATTGGATTATTGGATTGATGGAGGTGAAAGGGCGAATGGTGTGTTTCAATGAGATTAGGTGCTGCGATTTTCAATCGATGGTTTTGCTTATAATCAGCTTTTGAATTTCTTTTTATAAATTTGTAAAAACAATTGGTATATGGAAACAATCATATTAAGAGGTCAATCAAAAATTAATTCTTCCCTGATTTTGAAATTGGCCAAGCAGCTAAATTTCTCTGCTAAAAAATTATCTATTGAAGAGGTTGAAGATACAGCTCTCGCCCTATCGATTGCAGATGGTATGAACTCAGGGATCTTGAGCGAAAAGGAAAAGCAGGATTTTCTGCTGCTGTTAAAACAGGATTAAATGCAGATTGAGTTTACACATAAGTTTCAAAAGCAGGTAATGAATTGTAATGATCCAAGGATTAAATCTAAAATTTATACAATCATACTGAATATTCCGGAGTATAGTGTACAATAAAATCCGGAGTATAGTGTACAACCGAATCCGGAGCAAAGTGTACAACTTTTTGGTGTTCTTTTTTGGTTTTTGGTCGGCCGTTGGCCCGCCAACAAGACTGCCAATCCGGCGTAAAGTGTACAACACAATCCGGCGCAAAGTGTACAGATTAAGGGCAATGGGGATTGATTTGTGATATTTGTGTCTTACTCAAACTAAGGCACAATGGCAAACAAATCAATCGGTATGACACAGGTACGACGTATTATCCAATTAAAAGCAGAAGGGCTCAGCAAGCTAAAAATATCGGGTTTGCTTCAGCTTCACCGGGCAACCCTGGACAATTACTTGTCCAGGATCGAGGCGAGCGGTAAAAGCTACACTGAGCTTTTATTGCTTAAAGATGATCAGCTGGTCAATCTGGCCTTTACTGCCCCTGTAACGATCCAGACTGATGAGAGGATAGAAGAGCTTAAAAAACACTTTCCCTATTACGATCAGGAACTTACCCGAACCGGAGTAACACGCCATACACTCTGGGAAGAATACAGGGCAGCCAATCCGGGTGGATATTCTTACACTCAATTTTGTGAACATTTTGCCAGGTATCAGAAACACAACCATGCTACGATGCATCTTACCCATCGGGCAGGAGAATATCTGCAGGTTGATTTTGCAGGTAAACAGCTGCATTATGTTGATATCCAAACGGCAGAAATCATCGCTTGTCCGGTACTTGTCTGTGCCATGCCCTACAGCGGTTACACTTACGTGGAAGCATTGTCATCAGCAGGACAAACCTATATGTTCAGTGCCTTGAACCGATGCCTTGAATATATTGGTGGTGTACCACGCAATGTGTTAAGCGACAACATGAAGCAATATATTGGCAAGAACAGTCGTTACGAATACACGTTTCAGACACTTGCCGATCAGTGGTCAGTACACTATAATACCAATCTTGAAGCCACCCGTCCCCGGAAACCAAAGGACAAGCCTACGGTTGAGAACAGTGTTTACCAGTCTTACCTTCGTATCTACGCCAAGCTTCGTG
>JAVHPO010000286.1:0-2241 GCA_036170635.1 Prolixibacteraceae bacterium
TGACCCGCAGTGGAATAACGCGATTTCTTTAGGCGTATTCAAGACCCGCGAAGCATGCTGCAGGAGTTCTCCTTTTTTTATCCGCCTGCGACGATGAGGACAAGGTCAAAGAAATCTCCAAAGACGGAGCCATTGAGACCACCATGAATGTGGAACATATTGGTGATAAGCTGGATGTAATCAAAACTACCCACAAAATATGGGTTAAAAACATGCTGGTAAAAACAGCGGTACATACTGACACAATCCCGGCACTGGGGGTTTTAACGACTGAGACGGAAATCACAGATGGTGCGACCAGGGAGATCGATGTAAAAAAGGATTATGAATTCTACATTACAGTTAAGTAAATGACCATGAAGAAATCGGGCTACATCAAACTGGTTCTGGTGGCCACCGTCTTCTCTGCATGCAGCAGCTCGAAGAGTGATCGTGAAAGGTCGGTTTACATGCGTTCAGATACTACAGCTCATTATTCAAGGGCTCACGGAATGGGACTGGGATACCTGGGTTATTATTACGCATTCAGGCCATATGGGCTAATGGGGCCGGGCGGTGGCTTCGCCCGTACAGGTTATTATTCGGGAGCTATCAACAAGGCTTCCAATATCGGAACAAATGGGCTGAAAAGCACCGCGGTCAGAGGAGGTTTTGGTGGCACAGTAAGAAGTTCTGCCTCCTGAAACGAGCATGTGCTTTACCCACAAAAGGCGATGTAAATGCTTTTTGCGAGTTCCATACGTATGGTTTGATATTCAATTTTTTAACAATGAAATTTGCGTATGAAAAGACATATCATTACTCCCCGGAGTGGTTGGCAGGAAAAAGTTGAAGCGTTGGGATTCAATTTCCACACCCTTGAATCTCCTTACTGGGACGAATCGGTCTATTATGAATTTTCGATGGCTGAGATTGATACTCTGGAGAAGGCGACCAACGATTTGTGGGAAATCTCTCTAAGTGCGGTACAATATGTTATTGACAACAATTTGTACCATCATTTTCACATTCCCGAATGGTTCATACCTCATATCGAAGATAGCTGGAACAACGATGTACCTGCCATTTACGGGCGGTTTGATTTTGCCTTTAAAGATGGCAAGCCTAAACTGCTTGAGTTTAATGCCGATACTCCCACCTCGTTGTTTGAGTCTTCTGTGGTACAGTGGCAATGGTTGCAGGATTTTGATGAGCGGCGCGACCAGTTTAACTCCATCCATGAGAAACTTGTTGCCTACTGGAGTTACCTGAAAGAATATCTTCATCCGGGATTCATTCACTTCACTACCGCAAGGGATTCGGCAGAAGATCTGACTACCACCGAGTACATGCGCGACTGTGCTATCCAGGCCGGACTGGAAACTAAATTTTTGTATCTGGATGAAATTGGCTGGGATACAACCTATCCTCAGTTTCTGGATCTGGAAGATTCTATAATCAGGAATATTTTCAAATTGTATCCTTACGAGTGGCTGGTTCATGAAGAGTTCGGCCAAAATATCCTGAAAGACAGATCCAAAACTTTCTGGATAGAACCCAGTTGGAAGATGATTCTCTCCAGCAAAGCGATACTGCCCATTCTTTGGAAACTCAATTATGGCCATGATAACCTGCTGGAGTCCTATTTTGAAGAGGACAAAGAGCTGGCAGGATCAAGTTTTGCCAGGAAGCCAATTCTCTCTCGGGAGGGAGCCAACATCCAGCTTATGAACAATGGGAAGATGCTTGCCGAAACCTCGGGTGAATACGGTGAGGAGGGTTATATCTATCAGGCATTGTGTACCCTTCCCGATTTTGATGGCCGATATCCCCTGATTGGCAGCTGGATTGTGGGACAGGAATCAGCAGGAATGGGCATAAGGGAGAGCAAAAGTCTCATAACAGACAATAACAGCAGATTTGTTCCGCATCTTATACTTTAGATTAAAGGTAGCAAACAGCCTATATGCTTACCGGCGAACGGGAAAAGTCAATTGGGGCATGCTGGATTGATTATGTATCAAAACCACTTAATAGCAGGCTGTTAACATTCATTGGTACATACTTATTGTGTTAAGGGTTAGAACTTCAGAAAGCCTGATTTTAATTTGGTTGATCTAAAAGTGTCATAATATTTAAAAATTATTCCAATGAAGAGTTTATGTTTGGTCACAATGTTCGTTTTTTTCGGACTTTTAAGCACCGCTCAGGAGCAGAGCCCGTTGCCTAAAATCAGCAAACAGCTGGGAGATTTTTTATCTG